>NZ_JBNJOI010000007.1:0-220367 GCF_050113675.1 Vibrio sp. TRT 21S02 | reverse complement strand
AAGAAACCGTCTTCAATACCTTGCTTTAGAGAGTAGGTATAAATGGCGTCGCCAAAGTACTCGGTGTTAGACACGATGTCGGTTTCTTTTGGTGTCGCGGTTAGCCCTATTTGAGTCGCTGAACCGAAATATTCAAGAATCTCGCGCCATGCGCTGTCCTCAGCGGCACTGCCACGATGGCACTCGTCAACGACAATAAGGTCAAAGAAATCAGGATCGACCTGTTTGTATGCTTTTTGATGCTCTTCTGGCCCTGTCAGAGCTTGATACAGAGCTAGGTGGATTTCGTAAGCGGGATCGACTGTTCGCCCTGTGACTTTGGTCATGGCTGGGCCAAACGGTTGGAAATCATTGGTTTTAGTTTGATCGACCAGAATGTTTCTGTCCGCCAAAAACAGGATGCGTTTTTTGGCTCGGGATTTCCATAGTCGCCAAATAATCTGGAAAGCAGTGTAAGTTTTGCCCGTACCCGTTGCCATAACCAAGAGTGCACGGTTTTGTCCTGCTGCTACCGCTTCAACGGTTTTGTTTATCGCCTGTAGTTGATAGTAGCGCGGAGACTTACCGTTACCATCATCATGGTAATCTTGAGTAATGACAGGAAGGTGCTCGGTTTTGTAGCCTTTCCAAACGCAGTACTTGCCCCATAGTTGCTGAGGTGTCGGGAAGTCTTCAAGTCGAATTTCAGTTTCGAGTTGAGCTGGGTTGGTTTTGTCGTGGAAGATAAAACCGTCACCATTTGAGGCAAAGACAAAAGGGACTTCAAGTAGGTTGGCGTAATCAAGCCCTTGTTGCATACCTTTGCCGATTTCATGCTTATTCGCTTTTGCTTCGACAACTGCTAGAGGCATGCTCGGTTTATGGTAAAGGACGATGTCCGCAGACTTAACCTTTTTCCTCGCCGCTGCCTGACCACGAACGATGACCTTACCGTCACGTAGTTTTACCTCTTGACGGATTTGAGACATATCATCCCATCCAGCATCTTTGATAGCAGGAAGAATGAATTTCGTGATGATGTCGGTTTCAGATAGCTTTGATTTATTAATTGTCGATTTCATGCGATTAGCCAGCTCAGTACAAATGCATTTCATGACTATACCAAAGGATGCATAAAAGCAGAAAAGATACTGACTTATCAGTGAAGTGGATGGTGTTTTTCTAAAATAGGTAAAGGAACTACACAGGTAGAAATCTACACTGCGAGAGCAGTGTAGTTGTTCGTGAAAAAGCTTAAGGGCTTAAGCTTCTCCTAATCCAGTAAGTCAGGTCGATCTTTGGGTAAAAGATCAGCCACCTCACAATCGAGAACTCGAGCTAGCTGATAAAGCTTTTCAATTGTGATTCTGACACCATCTTTCTCAACTTTACTTAGGTAGCTTCTGCTAAATCCCGCTTTTAAGCTTGCTTCAGTGCTTGATAAACCACATCTCTGTCTCTGAGCTGCAATGTTTTTTGATATTTCTTTTGCCAGATTGTTCATTTCTTATTCTTTTTCATTACTACTTTATCAAGTGTACATAACTCCATATTTATACGCTATCTAACAACTGATTGACCAAATAATCCTAGTATAATATATTATACCAATATTTAAGTGACAGCAGGTGTTTATGTATGAGAGTTGGGACAATGCAGTTATACAAAATCGGCCTCAAAAGCCTTAAGTCTTTTGAGACTGACGAATATTTTGACCTGTATAGCTACCAAGCACTGCTTAAACCGATGCTTGATGAGTATTACTGTACTGATGAACAAATTGAGAGATTTAATAATCAGTCTTATCGAATTTTGAAAATACTCGAACAAGAAGGAAAGGTTGTGCGATTAAGCCCTCCTCGAATAAATAACGCTCAATTTGTTGCCGTCGGGGGCAAAAAAGTCACACAAGAAAAGCATAGAGTCGGCCAAGGGTATTTAGAGCCAGAGCCTGTTAGCGAAGAGCGACAATACCAAGATCAGTTAAACACCAAAATCGTTGAAATTAATGTTCAAATAGTCGCACATAAAGAACTGTTGGATCTGTTTCCAGTTCATGGTGAACATTTGAACAACGAAATAGAAAAGCTAGAGAGTGAAGCATTACTTACTGAATATAAAAAAGAAATTTTGGAGAAGATTATTAGTCAAGATAGGCGCTAAGCTTGTAAAAAGGGTGGTTCTTAACTCGCGGTCTGCACTTTAGGAACCAGTTCGTAGTTGGACTCTCTTTGTCGTCATTCCCATGCGTGGGAATGAGTCAGCGGTTCGATAGTGATTTGTGAGGTGCTATGGGATCTTGCTTTAATTTGTGGGGGAATTTTCTCTGCTTTCAATGACTAAGCTTTGTTCGGCTGCAAACGCTTCGAGAATTGAGTCGACGATTTCGATGTAATGGGAATAGCGACAGAAAAACGAAACATGAGTCTTCTCGCTTTTAATGTGTGATAGCGCGAACATTGTTCATTCCAATATCCACATAAAGTTGACCTTTGCGATCGCACTGAACAGCATTCTGTGCATTAAATTTCGATTTTAGGTAGTATTTTATAGCCATTCCCACGAGTGGGAATGGTTCATCGTGATTCAGAATTAGCTTGAGGGCGCGTTTTCGTTGGTAGTGTTAGAAAACTCGCCGCGTTCTTCTAAGCGACCTTCTAAGTTAGCTTTCTTGATAAGCGTTTCTTGCAAGAGGGCGGCAGTTCGCTCAAGTTCTTTTCTCATATTCTGATTTTCAGATTTAAGCTTCGCATTGTTGTCTTCCAATACAGCATTGTCGCGTTGAAAGGCAAATGAAGAGTCTGAACTAGCTTGTAAAGTTGAGGCTTTGTTTTCAAGTCTGCTCACTTCGGTTTTTAAGCGCTCATTGTCGATCTTTAGTTCACTAAGTTGCGCAGGTAGTTCTTTCAGCTCATCAAGTTTGTCTTGAAGCTCTTCGACCAACTCACTAGATTGTAATGCTTGTAGTCGTTTCTGTTCAGAACAGTGTTCTGCTATCTTTACTCGACTTTCTACAATACTAGCAATGTCACTCTCTACAGCTTGCCACAATGCCACTATGTCGAGTTTTAGTGCGGCTTCTAGTGGGCTGGAAAACCACTGAGGAACTTCTCGATTATATCGATTCGTATTAGGTTGAGCAGAAGCGAGTACTTGAAATGCTATTTGAGCTTTTACATACCTCCCACCAACCGCGGCTTGTAATTGGGCTGGGTTCTCAAAACATTTTCCTTCCGCTTTTGCAGCTTCGTAAGCGTCAAGCATTACGTCGAAGGTAATGCCTTTATCGGGATCTTTGTTCGCGTTATGCATCTCTTGAATAAATTGCTGCTTAAGCTTGGTACGTAAGTCTGTAATGTAAGTGCGTTCGTTAGTTTGTATGTTCATTCACTTATACCTCTTAGTACGGTAGCTCTGTTGTTTGTTCTTCGAGCCATCGTTCAATAGTCTCTCGTTTCCAGCCCACAATTTTCGGGCTGATTGCACGAGCAGCAGGAAGGCGACCTTCTTTTCTCCAACGCCAAACTGTTACTTTGCTTATGTTCAAGTACGTAGCCAACTCACTAACTCTTATAAAATTACTATCTATCATTTTTATTCTTCTCATTTTTGTTTTTATGTTTCTGTTTGATGTAATCGTATGAAAACAAACGCAAGTGTTGTAGATTAAAGAAAAGACATAATGGGGTTTACACTGATGGATAAGGTAGCTGCGGTAGTACTTGAAAAGAAACTGGAGGACAACCTTAAGAAACTTGAAGCACGATCTAGAAGTGAAAACAAAAAGCTAACTCAAAAGAAGAGTCCAAATGGTATATCTGTTATTGAAGCATTTGATGTTGATTTAGAGTTAGAAGTGTCTGAAGTGTTAATGTTAAATCTTCGTTTTCTTAAGACTTTTGCGGATCGAAAGCCGAATACCATTAAGGAGTTCGTTCGTTTTGCAGGAGGGTTGTCTGCATCAATTGATAAGCTTATTAGCTTCAGAACCCCAACATCGAATCTCTCACCAAAAGGATTACTTCAAGATCAAAACGATGAAGTTATCGAATACATTGATGTGATTGAGCAAATGCTCGTTAAAGCGAAGGGATTGACACCTCAAAGGCCATCATCTGACAATACTCAAACAAAACACACTACTTTGGCTTTACCTTTCTGTGCGCTTTGCTACAAACGAGTGAATCAGTCTCCATACTATTGTCGAGATCATCACTCTTCTAGGAGTGCTTTAGCATATAAGAAAGCCACAAGAAGATTGATTTCTGCCGTCTATCGCCATAGTGATGATGAAGATGCGCAAAGTAAGCTAGAAGACTATAAACAAGGCAAAGAAAACCTGGATGCAAGAATTTTTTTCCGTTGGCTTAATTTATTCTCAATAGAACCGAGATTGATTATGTCTGAACTACTCAAACTTGATCGAGATAAAGCTGATTGGCAAAGCTATTCCGAAGCTGTACTTACATTTGCACGCGAGCATTACCCCCATGCTTACAAGCAGGTTCGTGCTACTGGCGACTCGGCCTCTTGTTACGATAAATGGATTGTTGATGTTGCTAGATTGCTTGGAGGGGAAATAGAGGCAAACTTATGGAAAATAAAAGATGCGTATATATGGCTAGAGAATTCCAACAACATACAAAAATCTTTGACACTCTTAAATTGTTTACGCAGATATGAAGCGTTTGCGATAGTTAATAATTTCCCCGTTCTAAGCGGAGCGAAACAAGGCACCAATACTAACACAGCTAAGCGTGAACAGTTGAAACAGCTATTAAAAGAAAGAGATGATGACCCATCTCTTACGATGAATGATATTGCAAAAAGGCTTGGCGTGTCGCGAACTGCTGTATACAAATTGAAGAATAAAATAATTTAGTATGTTAGAGGTTCACTATAAAATTTGATTGTGTAATAATTACAAATTTTAATATATTCATGCTGGCAAGCAGCATGATTTTTCGTGAAATAATATCTCTATTAAATATCTTCAATTTTTTGTTTTAATAATAATTGTTTTTATATTGTCGTTTTTATTTATCGAATTATTAATTCTTGGACTTAAATAAAACTACATTCCCTCAAAAAAATATGTTATAACTATTATGACTGTTATAACTATTATGACTGTTATAACTATTATAACGGTTATAGATTTAATATAAGGAGTAAGCCAGAATAATTAAAAACAAATGAGCAAAACTTGCTCTTGTTGATTTTTTTTCGTTGTCGCAGAGAGCAATTGCTGTGTCGCAAAAGACAGTTTTAGTGCTTCGTGTGACATTTTTTATTTCTTCGCACGTAAAGTGAACTTTCGTGCATTGGGGGTTGCACGTAAAGCGGTTTTTCGTGCATTAAAAAAATCCGCTTTGTTCTTCATCGGATTTTTAGGGATAACTAAAGCAATTTATTTTTCCAGAAAGCCTTTATCCATAAGGGTGACTAGTATTATTTTAGGGATGTAAATAGGTAAGTTTAGGACTGAAAATTTTCAGAACAGTGTTCAAACATAACTTGTTTTTTCATATTAAAAAAACAAAAAACAAAAAACAAAAAAATTAATGGCGATTTTATTTGTAAATTTACGAGAACAGTGTTCTTGATAATACTGATAACGATTAATTTTGTATTGATCTCACTAGAAGCTCTGTAGTGCCTATTTCCCCACCTGTTCAGAGTGACCTATCTATTGGTGCAGAGTTAGCTAGGCTACAGAGCTTAGCTCTGTAGCTTTTCTATTAAGAGTGACCAGTGCTCTACTTAGTCAGTTAATCCAAACTCGTGTTTGGACAGAAACGTGATTGGCCTCTTGCTCTAAATCGTTTAAAAAAGGTTGAAAGGCACCTTGAAATCTTGATTATTTGTCATATTAAATAATCACAGAAAACTCTAAGTCGCCAATTTTATCAAATGGATTCTTATCAATAGATTTTATTTTATTATCAACAACTAATTGATTCGAAAGAATTACGTCGTCCAAGGTTAAGTTAGATAAATAATTTGCACCTTTCACTGTGTCAAGCACAATTAAGAGAAGAGTATTTACGTAATCCGACAGGTGGTTTATTGCATAGTGACTTAAACTATCAGAAAACCCAACATGTACTATATTATTTCTCTTTTGATATATTCTGTATAATTGTTTCTCGATATCCTCTCGGGTATAACTAATTCTCTTTCTTATCTCCTTCTTATTGGAAACAATGTTATAAAGAGCGAAAAACCTAAAATATAAAAAATCTAAACTAATGATTGATGCACATACCTCTTTAGCACTTGACTCGCAAGTTACTATTTTGTAGAAGTCATCCAATGAAATTTTCCTAGAAAAAATATCATCATTAATATTATGACGTTTTTTAACCGTATCTGGAATGCTAACGTGATAACTCTCCAGCAGTATAAGAACATATTCTACACGTTGCCTTATTGATTGTATTGCATATAATTTTGGCAAGAAGTTAATTACGGAGGCTATTATACTTTTCTCATCCCCTGAATAAGATAGTGACTCAAGGCCAATCCATAAACTTAACAATTTCTGCTCTAAACGTGCGGATTCCTTAACCTGTCTTAAGTTTTTAAGAACACCCTCAATTTTTTTCTGAGAAGAAATTTCAAATCGGCTTCTAAAATCATAGTTAACATACTGATTAAATTGACTATTCCTCAAATCGTAAGTTAATAAGCTGTTTAACAACTTGACATTAACATCACGTTGGTAAGTATGCCCTTTAGCTTTATAATCAACATAGCAATTATCGTGGATTGATAAGTTAGTCTTAGATAGTAATGTTTTTAAAAGATCAATTTCGGATTCTATTTTTTCATTAGCTAATAGCGATGCACCAACATAATCTAAAGTCTCAATCGATATTTGAAAATAAAAATCAGGGGAGAATTTTGAAAACGTCTTTGTCGATATTGTATAGTGCTTATCAGGAATGCTATCTAATATCTTAACCCCTTTAACTGGAGTGTATTTCTTAATGGTTTCTTTTTTATTGGTTTTAATGCCAAAAAATACCTTAAACGGTCTAACCTTACAGTCCAAAGAGTTAAAGAAAAAATCAACTTGGTCTTTATATATTCTGTTATTATAATTGGACACTCTAGTAAGCACTTGTGTCTTATTAAATAAATATGTTGGAGAGTACCCAGAACTCAAAAGAAATGTAACATATGCTCTTGTTAATGAGTATATTTCTTCTGTAATTCTTCCCTTTTCACTTATATCACGATTATCACAAATAGATTCAATTAAGAGTGCCTTAATCGTATCAAAGTACAAATCATGCTGTTCAATAATTCTTTTACATAGAATACTTAATTGAATAATAAGCGATCTAGAAAATTTATCAGCACTAAAGTTTTTGGCACAATCATCGAAAACATCTAAAATATCACCAAAAATACTTTTGGATACAACGTCTCGCTCAAGAGCTAACTTAAGTTCTTTTAATGATGAAGTTAAATACCCTTTGCCCTTGTCATTTTCCTCATAAACTTTAATGTTTTCTAATACTTCTTTTGCTAAGTCAAGTACACCCATCATCTTGGCTTGATGAAAATGTGGTGTTTCCACTGATAGAGATTCAGAAAAACACTCAAGAAAAAACCTTGCTCTCCAATCAGGGAAAGGTAGTTTATCCCATGCTTCTTGTTTTAGGACTTTCAATATAAACCTCAAAAATTTAATACTCGGGCGACTAGCCCAATAGCTTCATCTCTATGCTCGCCATTTTGCATTTTTATCAATCAGTTACAACTAAATCATTGTGATTTAGAGAAAATTATTCACTGAAAAATCTAACATTACGTGTTAAACCGATTATCAATACATATTCTCATCAATGCATATAGTGCGAATGCAACATGAAAACTATGAGTCTATGCAATAGGTATGCTCAAGCACGCTAGTTTATTTCAAGAGGATTGGCTCAGAGTGTTTTGCAGCCATACTAACGGTGTACCAATGTAGTCCTAAGAAAGTTTGGGGCAAAGGTGATTTAGGCAACTAAGAAGGATCTCTTCTGAGTTGCGAACGATAGTGCGCTCTTGAGTTTTAGCATTACACCAGATATCGCAAACAATGTAGTTGAGCTATTTACGACTGGTCTATTTCACTAAGTCGTTTTACTTAAAACTCTTGGATGATATGTGCTCTGGACAGATTTCTGACTAACTTCTGCTCATATACTTTTTAGAGTATAAATATTAAATATACTCTGTGAAGTATATTGTTTTAATATACCCCATAGAGTATATTTGCATCATATACTCTATGGGGTATATAATGCACACTATCTCCATATCTAACTAAGGGTATCATAATGCTAGTTAACACACCGACAGCCCTCGGCAATGCGTTACGCGAAGCCCGAAAGGACAACGGCCTAAAGCAAACAGATCTTGGTCTGCGGCAAGCAACGGTATCAAATTTTGAAAGCAACCCTGAAAAATCCACGATAGAAACATTATTCAAGCTCCTGTCTATCAATGGGCTAGAAATGCATATTGTGCCTAAAGGCAAGCACATTACTGAAACTAAAGGGGCTGTTGACGAATGGTGAATCGACTTCATGCTTACATGAATGGCGTAAAGGTTGGGGTACTTGAAAAGCGCACAAACGGCGCACATGTTTTCACTTACGATTCGGATTGGGTTTCAGCACCAAATGGTCGTCCTATCTCGCTTTCTATGCCTCTCAGGAAGGGTATGTATACTGGCAGTGAGGTTATTAACTTCTTTGATAACTTGCTGCCAGATAATCAGCAGATACGAGATAGAATAGCTGCTCGCTATAAAGCAGATACTAAACAGCCATTCGACCTATTAGCTAAGGTTGGTCGAGATGCTGTTGGTGCTATCACGCTAGTTCCAGAAGGCTTTGATGTAGATGATCATCGAGTTATAACCGCAAAGGCGTTATCCGAAAAGGAATTGGTTAGAATCCTAAAGGGATATATGGAGGACGCTCCTTTGGGGATGCTGAAAGAGGAAGATGATTTTAGGATCTCGATAGCGGGAGCGCAGGAAAAGACAGCCTTACTGTTTCACGATGGAAGATGGATGCTACCACAGGGAATGACTCCAACTACGCATATTATCAAGCTGCCAATAGGTGAAATTGTTTCTCAGAACAATGTTATTGATTTGTCTGCTAGTGTAGATAATGAGTTGATTTGTATGAGGCTAGCAAAGGCGTTCGGCATTCAAACGGCAAACTGTGACATTATTCGTGCTGGTGATGTTCGTGCCTTGTCTGTTGAGCGATTTGACCGAAAATTATCTTCTGATAACAGCTATTACTTGCGCTTGCCCCATGAGGATTTTTGCCAGGCAAAAGGGATTCCCTCAGCTAGAAAATATGAAATTGACGGTGGTATCGGCATAGAAGAATCTATTGATATTTTGCGATACTCATACGAAATCAACGATACTGTTACTTTTGCACGTTCTCAGATATTGTTTTGGCTACTAGCTGCCATTGACGGGCATGGAAAGAATTTCTCTGTAAGTATAGCCGCATCTGGTCGATATCAGCTTGCACCACTGTATGACATTATTTCGGCACATCCACTGGCAGGTGGGCGTGGTTTGAGTGAGCGTAAGATCAAGATGGCAATGAGCTTACGTGGTACTAGTGGTCGAAAATGGAAGTGGCACCAACTTCAACCGCGCCATTTCGAAGATACCTTTCACACTATGAACGTCCCGAACATTAGGCGAGAAAAGGTTCGCTTATTGCTTGATGAGTTCGAATCGACGGCAAGGGCGGTGATTGATTCTGTCGGAAACTCGCTACCAACTGATATCAATGAAAGCGTAAGAGATAAGATATTTAACGGTGTCTTAAAGACCGTCAAGAAGATTCAATTGACAAAAAAATAAATCAGTATTTAAAGAAAAGCCTCACAGTCGTGCAAGTTATTGCACGACTGTTTTGATATTTTTGGGGATGGTCAAGCTACCGCTCGCTTTGTTAGTTGTCAGCCACGCCTGTAATTCGAAAAGGGCAAAGGCTTGGTACAGTGGCTGAGCTATCGAGTCTTTTTTGGCGGTTTCGTAGATAAAATTATACCCGCTCAACTTGAAGATGCAGGTCTCAAAATCTGAAAATTATCCGTAATTCTGGATACCAGTGAGCCTGCAACTTTTGGCAGAGTTACATTGAAAAATTCATTAATAGCCGTTGTAAAGTCAGCCTTTGAGGAGAAGTAAATATTGTTCCTCACATACTCATTCATCACTTTCCATAACCGCTCTATTGGATTTAAGTTTGGGCTGTATGGCGGTAAGTAATGAAGCTCGATATTGAGCACTTTTGCCGCATTTCTTACCATTTCTGACTGATGATAGGCGGCACCATCAAGTACTAGGTGTACTTTTTGCTCCAACGGGTAATGTTCCTTTTTGAGCTTCCAGAAGAAGCGAACGATGCTCTCGCTGTTTATCGTGTCATACGTTTCTGTCACGGTTGCGCCAATATTTTGGAGCGGTAAAGCACCGATAATATTAAGACGACTTCGACTGCCTGTTGTCTCAATCACTTTGTTTTGGCCTTTTCGTATCCAGCCATAACTGAGTTTTGTTGACTGCGTAGGATGAACGGCATCCATGAACAACACTGGGTCTTCACTTTTTCTTAGCGTCTCGTTGTAATGTTCGATAAAGGCTTGCTGCATCTCTGGGTCAAACTTGTGCGGTACACCTTTCGGCTTTTTATATGAGAAGCCGTGATGATGTAGCCACTTGTTCATTCCTGCAACGGTATAACGGATACCAAACTCAGCTTGTACATAAGCGACAATTTGGTGGGTATGAAAGTACGTTTTCTCAGCCAGATGTTCGATAAGTTGCATGGTTTGCACAGCAGAAAGTCGGCTTTGGCTACCACCATTTTCAGGCTTTAGTTTTTCAGAGAGAACGTAATCACTGAGATGACGAGCGACGGTCGATTCGTGAATACGAAGAGCTTGAGAAATCATCGCCTGGCTCCAACCTTCAGACGCGAGTAAAACCGCTTTGATGCGGTCACGCACTCGACCATCACGAGTTGAGTCGTGCATCTCTTCGAGTTGTTGTTTCTGTTGAGGAGTCAGTATTATTTTCATGGTGCGTAGCATGATCCTGATTTTATGAGAAATCAAGCATCTTCAATGATCACGGGTATAGTTGTATTAGGAGGTTAGGTTCTCCTTCTTCCAAGGAAGCTCTTTCTCAAAGTATATGAGCTTATAATCCTCAAGGCGTGAATTGAGCGCCTCTTCCCATTTCTCTAGCCCTGAACGCTTTTCATCGATGTATTCGTACATGTCGTAGTGTCTGCCTGACACATCATTAATGGCATGTCCCTGTATACGGTCACGATACTCTTTTGAGATTTTGATTTCGCCACCTAAAGTCTTTACCGTTCTACGAAAGTCTCTAGCGACAAACGACCTCACTTTTGTCACTTTTTTGTACGTAATTAGCGCTTGAGCAATTGTGTTAGTTGGCATATGTTCATCAGTATTTGTTTTCTTATAGAAAACAAATGGGCTATTAGTACTGCTTGTTTGTTCTCTAATTTCTTCTAGTATTTTGATCGCAGATTCAGTGAGTGGAACCATGTGGTTCTTCTTAGTTTTTTGGAAAGCTTCAGTGATTAGAACTGTTCTTTGAGCAAAATTGATATTCGCCCACTTAATCGTTACTACTTCGTGTGGGCGCTGTCCTCCGAGATAGAAACAAAGCCTTAATACCTGCCTAGTTTGATATGCGAGGTTTAAATCGTCATACCGATGTTCCATGTCATAAAGAAGGTGAATTACTTCTTTCCATGACAGGTAATGGTTTCCGACTTTTTCGGATTGTGTTGGGATATTAGATATAGGGTTGCTTTTTATTCCGAATTTTGCGCCTCGATTGCGATATTTGGGGTCATTGTCATACTCCAAAGCAAAGTTAAAAGCAGCATGAAGAATTGAACGGATTTTGTTGCTTTTCGAATCGTAACCTTGGTCTATAGGGATTGCTAAAGCGTCGAGAAAATCTTCGGCTTCAAAGTCCTTAGCTTTTTTATTTATGTCGACATAAGGGAATACGTTGGCAACGATTTTTTGATATTCGTCTTGATATGAGCGGTTACCTTTATCTTTTTTGTGCTGCGTATGAAAATTGATGAGTTGCTCAAACGTTCCTAATTCTTTTTGTTCACGCTCTTCCTTGGCTTTTTCTTCGGCTTGTTTCTTTCGTTCGGTTTTTGGATCGATTCCTTGAGATAATAGGTCACTATATTCTTTGCAAAGGTCACGAGCTTGGGAAAGGGTCATACCTGGAAATTTCCCGAGAGGTATAAACTGAGCATTATTAGGGCCTTTGAAGTAGCGGAATTTGAAGTTGATTGAACCTGAGGGCATGACTTGAACTCCGAGCCGACCTTTTCCTCGTTCTCCTGTTTTGTCCCACACGTAATATGGACTTTTCTTCGGCTGTAATCCCTTTATCTCTTTTACAGTTAACATTTCATCACCTCAACTCACGAACTAGCGCAACTTGACTAACAGTAAAGTTAGTCAAGTAACTAGTCAAGTAAGGAAGTGATTTAGTGTAGTTGTATGTAATCTTAAGTAGTATGATTACTATCTGGGTTTGCTGTAAGTGATTGATTTTATTTTGTTGGTTAATCTTGTGTTATCGTTTGAAACCATAAAACCACATCACTTCTAAGGATGTGGTCGTAGGTTCGAATCCTACAGGGCGTGCCATTTATTCTAAAGCCCCGATAGCTCAATGAGTCATCGGGGCTTTTACGTTTCTGATGTATAGCATAGATTCAAAAAGAACGCCTAAGTGGCGCTCTTCTCGTTTTGATGTTTAGCTGGCCTGTGTTGCCGTTCTTCTCGCTGGGTGATTGATGAAAATCGCGACAATGGCGGCGATAGCCAGTGAGAAGCAATAGTAGGAGTTCGCTACGATCTCAATGGGTGATAGCTTGAATACGGAGCCGAGTAGCAATATTTGTGCACCGTAAGGCAACATTCCCTGCATCACACAAGAGAAGATATCCAGCAAGCTGGCGGAGCGTCTTGGCGTCACATTGTGTTCTTCAGCCAGCTGGCGCGCAACGCTGCCTGAAACGATGATCGCCACGGTATTGTTTGCGGTGCACGCATTCACCATCGCAACCAAGCTCGCAATACCAATTTCACTCGCGCGACCATTTGCTTTGGCAGAGTGTGTCGAACCGAAAACTCGGATCATGCGACCAACCAACTGAGTAAGAAAAGCCAGCCCACCTTGGCGACGCATCAGCTCACTTAAGCCACCAATCAACATCGAGAGCAAGAATATCTCTTGCATGCTGCCAAAGCCTTGATAGATGTCTTTACCAAAGTCAGTTAGCGCATAGCTTTCCGTGCTGATTAGGCTCACGCCACCTGCAAGCAGAATCCCGATGGTGAGGACAATAAACACATTGAGGCCAGAAATTGCGAGAATTAATATCGTGATATACGGCAACACTTTAAGCCACTCAATAGGCCCAGTTTCCGGTGTTTGGGTTGCCGCACTATTAAAGGCGAAGATAACTAGTGCAAACAGAGCAGCAGGAATGGCGATGCGGACATTCTCTTTAAATTTATCGCGCATTTCACAACCTTGAGAGCGGGTTGCTGCAATGGTGGTATCGGAAATAATGGAAAGATTATCACCAAACATTGCGCCACTTAACACCACCCCTGCTGTAAGAGGTAGGCTCATGCCTGCTGATTGCGCAATGCCTAAAGCGACAGGGGCAACAGCTGCGATGGTGCCCATCGAAGTGCCCATGGCGGTGGCAATAAAGGCTGAAATCAGGAAAATACCCGGTAGGATCATGGTCGCTGGAATAGCGGACAGACCAAGGTTAACAGTTGCATCAACACCGCCCGATGCTTTAGCTACAGCGGCAAAGGCGCCTGCCAACAGATAGATCATGCACATGGCGATGATGTCTGGGTGGCCAACGCCACGCATAAATTGTTCAATCGCGCGGTTAAGTGACTCTTTACTTAATACGATAGCCAGAATGATGGCGGGAAGTACGGCGATAGGTGCTGGTAACTGGTAGAAAGCAAATTCAACGCCCTGTAAAGATAGGTAGGTTCCAACGCCAATAAACAGTGCTAGGAACACCACTAAGGGCATGAGGGCTATCGCCGAGGGCGCAGCAGATTGAGTTGTGTTTTTTGAGCCAGACATTCAAATGCGCTAAATAAATGATAAGGGCGAGCAGACTAATCTGACTGGCGGATGTTGTCAACGTCTAGACGTCTAAATGTCTATATGCTTTTGGGTGAATACGAACGATCGATATCCGATTTGTCCGACATAAAACTTACGGCAGTTTGTGGCGATTTTTTATGCAGACTCTGCTAGTCTTATGCACATAATTCAATATAACGAAAATTAAACATGTATCTGAAATTATTACATGAATCAGATTGCGCATCGCTGCTGGATTTTGAAAGTGAAAACCGAAAATGGTTTGAGCAATTTATTCCGCCGAGAGAAGGGGGATTTTACTGTTTTGAAGGGGTGCGTAGCCATGTGCTCGACTTTCTTTCAGACTATCGACAACGTCAATGTTTACCCATGCTGGTGTGTGGTACTGAAGGTGAAGTGATAGGACGCGTGAATTTACACAGTTTGTGCATGGAAACGGCTTCTGCTTATTTAGGCTACCGTATCGGTGAGCAATACACGCGCCGTGGTGTGGCATCATTTGCGGTTAATGAAATTCTGCAACAAGCACGCCGAATAGGTCTTAAAAAAATCGTTGCTTTTGCGGCTACTGATAATATTGCCTCACAAAAAGTTCTCGCAAACAATCAATTCCTGAAAGGAGAGTGCGTAAAAAACTACGCGCGATTAAACGGGAAAGCGATTCATTGCTATAAATACACTCTCCAGTTATAAACGATTTATCTTGATTAAAATGGAGTTTGGTGTGATGGAAACGGCACGTTTACGCTTGCGACAGTGGAAAGCACAAGATCGCGAAGCTTTTCGTCTGATGGGCGCTGACCCACAGGTCATGCGTTATTTTCCAGCTTTGCTGAGTCACGATGAATCAGATGCGATGGCGCAGCGAATTTTTGACATTATTGATCAGAAAGGCTGGGGCTTTTGGGCCGTTGAACTGAAAGAAACGAGAGAGTTTATTGGTTTTGTCGGACTGCACCAACAAGCGCAAGACAGCGGTATTCCCAATGCTCCTTTGGTTGAAATTGGTTGGCGCTTGGCGCAGCCCCACTGGGGAAAAGGTTACGCACCAGAAGCGGCTCGAGCAGCGCTCAAGTTTGCTTTCGAACAACTCAATCTCGATACCGTGTATGCTTTTACTGCGTTGCCTAATCAGCCTTCGCAACAGGTGATGATGAAACTAGAGATGAAGAACCTACAACAAGATTTTAATCATCCTAAACTTCCGCAAGGACATCCATTACAGCGACACTGTCTGTATGCCATCAAACGTAGCGATTGGCGTTAACCAGTAATCTACGATATAAAACGAGTCCAGAAAGGGCTCGTTTTTTTATGAGGTTTTCTTTTATAACAGGAGGTTAAGATGGACAAGGTTGTTGTGGTTACAGGCGCTAGCCGAGGGATCGGGGCGGCAACGGCGGTATTGCTGGCAAGTCAAGGTTACGCCGTTGTGGTGAATTATCTGCGTAATCACAGTGCTGCTGATGAGGTAGTGAAAAAGATACGCGCTCAAGGTGGACAAGCTATCTCGGTTCAAGCGGATGTGGCTGATGAACATCAAGTGACGGAGTTGTTTCAACAAGCAAATCAGGTGTTTGGTCCGGTGACCCACCTTGTCAATAATGCCGGAATTTTATTTACCCAAGCGAAACTTACCGAGATCTCAGCAGAACGCTTTCAAACCGTAATGAATACAAACGTTCTGAGTTGTTTTCTGTGTTGTAAAGAAGCGCTGAAAACCATGTCGGCAGGCTCGGCTATTGTGAATGTTTCTTCCGCGGCATCACGAATCGGAGCGCCATTTGAATACATCGATTATGCTGCTTCGAAAGGGGCGATGGACAGTTTAACTAAAGGTTTGTCGCTGGAAGTGGCCGAGATTGGTATTCGGGTGAACGCGGTCCGCCCGGGGTGTATTTATACAGATATGCATGCCGATGGTGGTGAGCCGGATCGGGTGGATCGTCTTAGCGCTCACCTTCCACTAAAACGAGGAGGCACTCCTGAAGAAGTGGCTAATGCCATTGCGTGGTTGTTGTCTGATGAAGCATCGTATGCGACAGGTTCTTTTATTGATTTAGCGGGTGGAAGGTAAAAACTTTCAAAAAGGAATTTAGGATGATTCAGAAAGTAGGAAAGACCAAAATCAAACCGGAGCATAAAGCGAGTTGTCACTGCGGCGCTGTTGAATTGCTTTTGTCATTGCCCAACGGTATTGAGAAGCCAAGACGTTGCGATTGTTCCATTTGTCGCCGCAAAGGGGCGATAGTCGCTTCGGTTTCCCTAGATGGAATCGAGATAGTAAAGGGAAAAGATGCGTTAAAGCTCTATCAGTTTAATACCAAAACGGCGAAGCATTATTTTTGTGCCCACTGTGGTATTTATACTCATCATCAACGGCGTTCCAACCCGAACGAATATGGTTTTAATGTCGGATGTTTAGAAGGGGTCAACCCTTATGAACTCGGAGAGGTAATTGTGAATGATGGTGTGAATCACCCAGCAGATCGCTAAGCCTGTTATCGGTATTGCTCTGGAACCAGAAGATAGTAGCACACCAGTGTCGCAACAAACCCTAGAATGAGGGTTGCTGTTGTAGCAAGCCAATGTTGTCGCGTATTTAAAGCGGGCCGATTATAACTGTCTTTGTGGTAGTGACATAACGATAATGGGGCGGTATAGCGCCAGATCCAGACAAGGTAGCTGAGTAAAGGTAAGACGATGTAGTTATTTAAAGGATCGCCCCCTTTATTGCCACCCGCACTGGGAACGCCAATGATATCTTCATATAAGGTGATCAGAGACATGCCCCAAAGCGCAAACAAAATACCACTTAGAATGAAGAAAGTGCGTAAGGTTTGTGCTGGCGGTAAGCGCAGCGGAAAGGCTTTGCTCCATTTATCACCGTATTGCCAATAATCCTTATCTTTTTGTTCCATTGTTTTGATCTCTTAGGCCAGCACAGATGTGCTGGCCTATTAGTAAGTAGTAAACGTTACTCAGCCCCAAGTCGTCTTGGAATGCTCTTAGGTACCATAAATACGCTAGGAGCTGAAGGCTGTATCACTTTAAATGAGTATTGCTTAGGGGCAGATCCCGGAACTAAATCACTTCCTGATGTCGGTGCACCGGAAACATCGGTGACACCAGAAAACGAAATACTGTATGTGCCGATGCCATCCGGAGCATCAAGACCAGTTAAGGTCGCTGAATGTACCCCAGTTGGTAGCGTTATTGGGAAGGCAAAACAGTACTTGCTGTTACTGGTCGCTGTTTGTCCCACACGTTGTCCATCTACATCCAGTGCAAAGTTATCATCTTTCAAACCGCCGTTGTCACATACGGTAATAACAACATCCGCTTCAGCGATCTCTACTTCAAGTTCGTTAGACCATTTACTGTCATTGATGTCGAGACGTTTTGCTTTAATTGCATAGGTCCCTGGGTCAAGATCTTTTGGAATTCGGAAAGAGAGTTCCGTACTGCTTAGGCTTAAAATTGCGACCTGATATTGACCAAACATCACCATATTTTCTGAAGAGAACTTAGAAAATCCCGATCCTTTTACGGTGAGAATATCATTGGATGCAGCTTGAGTTTTGGATACGCTGCTGAGCACCAAATCAGCCTCTACGGTGATAGCTTCTTTTAACTCTTCTGCTGGCAGATCAAAAGCAGAGTGTTTCACTGATAGATCAAACACATCATCATCGGTATTAAACAAACTGGCACCTGCCATGATCCACATTTCTGTACCGTCATGGTTGATATAGTATGGCTTGTATTGGCGGGCTTCACCTGAAAGTGTGCTAGTGAGCGTGACCATTGGGTACTTTTTACTGCTCCAAAAATCAGGTTTGACGGGCTGGAAGCCACGTCCGTCAATGATGATTTGTTTTGGTTCTCCATCTGGCATGATCACCGCAGGTTCCACACTAGTGACTTCCAGCTCTACTTCCACTTGAAAATCTATCACAACGTCAACTGATGAAAGATCAGTGAGTGTTTTGCCGATATCAACTCCCATTAAAGTGAAGTCTTTAACGATAAGCAGTTGTCCAATCACAGGGATGGCTTTTTTCACCGCTTTTGCTGCCAGTTTGGCTAAGGCTTCTGCGGTCAGGTTTTGCGCTGCGGCTTTAAAGATGGCTTGGGTAACTGGGCCATAACTTAAAAAGTCATTTTTTAGCTTAACTAAAACGTCGTATCGGAACTCTTCCAGTGATTGACCGCCTGTAGTGAATTCCATCACTTCAGTCATAAACCAAGGAGCTTCGGTTAAAAAGATGGTAGCAAGTTGGTTTTTATTGATGGTGAGCAGGCCAGCGTTGTCAAGGATGAACATTAGCTGAGGCAATACCACACCATCGATGATGGTTCTGCCGACAAGGTACTGGCGAACACTTTTTTCATGAGCGCTGATCTGCCCGGGCGTCAGCATCGCATCGTAGCTTGCGTCGGAACCCGCACTTAATACACGGACCGTTGAGTCTTGCACGACAGAACCACCACAAATCCCCGTCGAAGCGATATGCCACATGGTCTCTTGAGGGCCAACAAAATTGGAACTCCACATCCCAGAGCCATATTGGCAAATGCTCTTACCTTCACTACTCACCACTTGAAAAGACAAATGCAATTTGGTGTCGTTTTCGATATTGAATTGATTGTCACCATCGATTTTTACGCCAATGTCGTCAATTTCTTGCTCGGGCGTGATCACGATAGGTGAGTTGGAGCGTCCTTGGCGTAGAGCATTGGGTTGAGCCACTAGACTGGCTTTGATGTCTGTCAGCGCTTGCTGGTACAGCGGGGACAAATAGATTTCATCAGATAGCAAGTAATCAAGATCACTGGCTAACCCGTTATAAATTAATTCACCCAGTTGCTGAACACTGTCTAAGGCGTAAATTGCTTGCAATTGTTGCTCTGCTGATGCGTTGCTCCAGTCGTTATTAATACTGTGCCACAAGTAACCAACCGCGGTGGTGGTGGCATTGATTTGGATTGAGCTTGAAGATGGCAGCACAGGAGCATAGCCTAGCGTGTAGATCTCCTCACCAATGTATTTTGATAGTGTCGCAATTTCAGGTTGTGCGACATCAATATCCAATGTGTTGCCATTAGGATTGAATGGCACTTCATTGTCTAGAGAGGTGGATAAATAAACATCTTCCGGTTGAATGCCTGTTGGCAGTTCAGATGTAACATTGTGGCTAGCGGTTTGCTTATAGCTCACGTAGAAAGATTGAGTGCTGCCGTATGCATGATCCAGATAAATTTCACCAGAGACAAAGTTACTTGGCAAGGTGAGCGTATAGCTTTGATCGGAATAACGGTTGTCAATATCGAGGGTGCCTGCCGAATAGTGCAGTACAAATGGCTGATTTAAGTTAGTGCCGTGCAGAGTTAATTGATTACCGGATAAGGACACTTGGCTAAGTAGCAGCGCATTGTCTTGCAACACTTCAATCGGGTATTCCCCGGTACGTGTTTCACCGTCAGTCACAAGTAGAAGATGATTCCCCATACCAAGTGTCTGACAATCAATTTGTAATGTGTCTTGCTCGACAGTATGTGGGATAACTGAACTTTCCCCTTGGCTACGTACCACCGTTTTTAACCCTGAATAATGGTTAAAGTTCGATAGCGAAATGGATACGCTTTGGGAAGGTAAACATTGGAAGGTAATTTGGTTACGGCTGTCTGTCACTTGGGTGATTTCAAGTGGTTTGTTGTCGCGAGCAACCGAATTCAACATGGCAATATTTGGCTCAGAATCCAAGGTATCATCAACCATATCGTTATCATTGTCGGCATCGACAAAGTCAAACAACTGGTCGCCATCAATGTTACTTGGCTCCATAAAGTTGAAACCTACCTCAACGCTATCCAGTTGACCATTATTGTCACTGTCTTCATCTTGGCTGTTGATTGCGCCGTCGTTATCGACATCTAAGGCGACGTTGAGCATTTCTAATTGGTCTGCAATCAGGTCGTTATCGCTGTCGAGATCCCACCATGACGGTAGCCCGTCGCCATCCATATCAAGTGTTGGTGTCGCGCGACCATAGAATTCAATACCATCGCTAACACCATCAGCATCGCTATCTGCACTGAGGAAATTGCTGTCTAATGCTTGTTCCATTTCATCAGACAGACCATCTTGGTCAGAATCAAGATAAACCAAAGCTTGATAGTCTATGGTTTCGCTGATATTTGCTCCAAGCGCAAAGAAGTAGTTACCGGAAGATGGGATCACCGCACTGATAATCCGTTGTCCTGGTAATGTGTGTTCCATAAAGGCAACGGGGATACCTTGTGCATCAACTAAGGTGATAAAGCCAGCAAATGGCAGCGATGTCTTTAATTGGATAGAAACTCTGCCTTGTGGCAGTGTGAGGCGGTAGTAATCTTGGTCATAACCGCTATTGGTTTGAAGTGTTCCAGAGATAAATGAAGGGAAGGCCGTCACCGTCTCTGAAACAGCAATACCATCATTGTTGACTGGGCTTTCAATGTGTTCTGGCCAGCTGTCTTTGGATGCATCAAATGGGTAGCCATCTAGTTGATCGACAACGCCATCACCATCTTCATCGTGCTGGTGGTAGTTACTTACCCCATCGCCATCGCTGTCAGAGTGTGAAGCTTTGTCGAGTGGGAAGAGGTCATCATTTAAATAGCCATCACCGTCGGCGTCTAGGTCGTCTGAATCGCTTAACCCATCACCGTCGATATCGTCAATCACGTTAATGGTGTAGTGAGCAAATGCTGATAAATCTTGTTCGTTGTCTAGGACTAACTCCAGGCGATATTCGCCAGATGTATCGGCAAAGAATCCAGTGCTGTGAGAGTTAGGACTTGTCAGGGTGTATTGGCTATTTTCTGGTGACTCAATGACTTTCCAGATTGGGTTCAATCCTACCGAGCCATCACTGGTTAAGATAGACAAGTTAGGTTGATTTGCGATAGGCCAGTTTCTTACTTTGGCAATGGTGGCTTTGCCCATGATGTTAGCAGACGGGATCGGGTTCGATTTGTCTGCATTGATATCAATCTCATCACTCACGGTGAACTCACCATCGCTCACGTTAACCTGTAATTTGAAGGTTTCCGTTGAGGCGACGTCTGGTAACACAACGGTAAGGTTGCCATGTTCATCAATATTACTTAAATCCAGTTCAGGTGTGCCTGACAATTGCTCCCAGTTAAATGAAAGTGCATCGCCATCTGGGTCATAGGCATTAACCTGAACTGAGATTTCTCTTAGTCCATATGTTTGGGTTTGTTCTGACACCAAAGTTACTGTGGGCGCGCTGTTTGTATCATTGTCGCTGTCCCAAAAGCAGCCGCTTAGCCCTAATGCACCTGCAAGAATGACACTAAGCTTCGTTTTCTTAGCCAACACGTTAAAAATCCTTTTCTTAAAAAATAGAATCTCATTCATCGCTCTTTTTAAGATGATGAAAAATATGCAAATAACCTATTTATGCTATCTCGTTCTGTAATCGTGTCTCTGTTTTGTTTTTGAGATCGTCTATTTTTTGGTCAAAAGGTTTAATGTATGAAATGGCCTAGCACCAAGGTGTTGCTTTTGTTTCAATCTTAAGTTTGGTGTGGTTTTGGTTAAGTTGCGATAGGGCAAGAAAAAATATGCAACAACGTGGTAAGGCGTTGGGAAAAAATGAAGATCTATCGAAAGGTGTAAACTTAGGTATTGCAGCCGCAGTGTCACAAAAAATTCATCGTCTTACATTGGCATCTTGGGTCAGAATTCATCATAGTGTCATTGTGGTGTCATAAAAATAGAACAAGGAGAAATGATGCAGCATCAAGAAATGATCCAACCTTCCCATTTCGGTGTCGTTAGCCGTACATGTCTGTTTTGCTTCGTTGGTCTTTTGAGTGTGTTTACGCTGATATAAACCGCGATTTTAAATCAAATATCTTAAGATTTATGGCTTAAGAATCCATATTAAGTTTGTGGTTACTATCGTGTAGTAGACTGCAATGCTTAGCCTCACTAGTTTGCTTTGTTAAGCTGTGCTATTTTCGGTTTATCAACATGTGAATGGATTCTTTATGTCTGACCTGAGCACGCTTAACTTATCTCACCGATTCTCCCAACTGCCCGCTGCGTTTTATCATAAGGTTGCCTTACAGCCTCTGACGAATACTCGTTGGGTCGCATGGAATGCACCATTTGCGATGACGTTTGATTTACCACAGCAAGCGGATGAAACGCTTTTGCGTCAGTTTAGTGGTGAAGATGCGGTGGCTGAATTTAATCCTTTGGCGATGAAATACGCGGGTCATCAATTTGGTGTTTATAACCCAGATCTTGGTGATGGACGTGGTTTGCTCTTGGCTGAAATTGAAGACGATCAAGGAAAAGTGTTTGATATCCACGTCAAAGGGGCAGGGCTGACGCCATTTTCAAGAATGGGTGATGGTCGCGCTGTGCTACGTTCTACCATTCGAGAGTATTTGTGCAGTGAAGCGATGGCTGGGCTTGGTATCCCGACCACCCGAGCATTGGGAATGATGGTTAGTGATACGCCTGTATATCGAGAGAAAACTGAGCAAGGTGCATTGCTAATTCGGATGGCAGAGAGCCATATCCGATTTGGTCATTTCGAACATTTTTTCTATACCAATCAGCACGAGTATTTGCAGCTATTGGCCGATAAGGTCATTGAATGGTATTGGCCTGAGTATTGCGATGCGGCGCTTCCTTATGTGGCGATGTTTGAACAGATTGTTGACCGAACGGCTTATATGATTGCTTGCTGGCAATCAGTGGGTTTTGCTCATGGAGTGATGAATACCGACAATATGTCTGTGCTGGGGCAAACGTTCGACTATGGTCCTTTTGCTTTTCTCGATGAGTATGATCCGAGCTATATTTGTAACCACTCAGACTACCAAGGACGTTATGCGTTTGATCAACAGCCTCGTGTTGCGTTGTGGAATTTGTCTGCATTGGCCCACGCCCTTTCGCCGCTGATTGAAAAGCCGGATCTTGAACGGATATTAGGGCAATATGAACACAAACTGAGCCTCTATTTTAGCCAACTAATGCGCAGCAAACTCGGATTACATTGTAAGCTGGACGGCGACGGTGAGTTGTTTGATGCCATGTTTGAGTTACTTCAGAAAAACCGCACTGACTACACCCGCTTTATGCGTCAACTATCGATGCTTGATTGCCAGCCGGAACAAGCCGTGTTGGATTTGTTTGTTGACCGTGACAGCGCAGCTTCATGGTTAACTGCGTATATGGCCCGTTGTGAGCTAGAGATAGCGAACGATGGGCAAGCTGTCACGGCTGAGCAGCGCTGCCACAAAATGCGTCAAGTAAACCCTAAATACATTTTGCGAAACTACCTTGCTCAAATTGCCATCGACAAAGCAGAACAGGGAGATTTTAGTGAAGTGAATCAGCTTGCTGAATTACTTAGAAAACCGTTTGATGAGCAGCCCGGCTTCAATACTTATGCCAACCTGCCACCAGAATGGGGTAAGGGTATTGAAATCAGCTGCTCTTCATGATGCTTTCGAGTGCTTTTTGCCCCATTTGGATAGCTTTTTCTCCAGGAATTGCTTATTCACTGGTTTAGTAAGGAAGTCATCCATACCCGCTTCAATACAGGCTTTGCGATCACTTTCCATTGCATTGGCGGTCATGGCTAAAATCGGAATGGTTTGAGCTTGGCTGCCAGCCTCGCCATTACGAATATTAATAGTGGCTTCATAGCCATCCATTTCTGGCATCTGGCAGTCCATCAACACCAGATCAAACGTATTGGATGCTTGGAGTTTTTCCAGAGCAATAAGACCGTTTGTTGCGATTTCGTAGCTGCATTTTAGCTGCTTTAAGAAACCAGTAATTACGATTTGATTCACGCGGTTATCTTCAACAACCAACACATGCAATGTACTTTCTAGCATTTCATCAACTGGTGCGCTATCGAGGCCAAGTAAGTAGTTGTGGGTAACAAGCGGTTGCCGCTCATCGAAGTCCTCACTCCCAATCACTCGAAGCGCTTGAAGTAAGTCTTTGGTGGTCGCAGGCTTAATGAAATAACCACTGAACCCTAGCTGTTTAAACTCATTCTGAGCACTGATGTTATCTAACGATGTCATCATAATGAGCTTAGTGCGTTGGGCATGGGGATGCTGGCGTAACTCTTGACTGAGTTCGATGCCATCTTGCAGCGGCATCAACATGTCTAGAAATGCGACATCAAACTCTTTGCCATGTGTTTCAAACTGAAGTTGGCACTGCGCTTTAGCTTCTTCAGGACCTTTCGCTTCAACGGCATTCGCCCCCCAACGTTGCAGTTGTTTTAGCAACACCTCTCGGTTAATGGCATTGTCATCAACAATGAGAATATCGAGTTCAGAAATATTGGTATCGGGTACGACAACGGTTGATGTCTTGGATTTTCCTACGAGGACATTAAAACTGAATGTTGTGCCTTTGCCTACTTCACTGGTGACAGAGACATCGCCGTCCATCAACTGACACAGCTTTCTTACAATCGCTAACCCCAGTCCGGTGCCGCCATATCGACGGGTAGTGGATGCATCAACCTGACTGAACTTATCGAACAAGCTATCGACTCTATCGGCCGGAATTCCTATGCCTGTATCCGAAATATAAGCATCGAGACGCCAGTGATTTTTATCATGTTCGTTGAGTTCAGCGTGGATCAGTATTTCACCTTTTTCGGTAAATTTCATCGCATTACCGACTAAGTTAGCAAAGATTTGTCGGATGCGGGAACTGTCACCCACCACACGGCTTTGCTCAATATCAATGGTATCTAAAATCAGTTCGATATCAGGGTTCGTCAGGTTTGCTGCCATACTCTCACTGAATTCACCGAGTAAACTACGCAGATCAAAATCGTGTTTTTCAAACTCTAACTTATCGGCTTCAATTTTAGAGAAATCAAGAATGTCGTTGAGCAAACTCAGTAAAGATAAAGCACTACTGTGCGCGAGATAGGCTTGGTGTTGTTGTGAGTGATTGAGGTTATTAGACATTAACAAATCCAGCATACCGATAACCCCGTTCATCGGTGTACGGATCTCATGGCTCATAACAGCCAAGAATTCACTTTTGGCTTTTACTGCCAGCTCTGCATTTTCCTTGGCTTTAATCAGAGCATCCTGTGATGCTTTTAATGGACCAATGTCTCGCACCATGCCAGAGAAAAACATGCCTTCTTCTGTTTCTATTGGGGCAATTGAAAGCTGTATTGGAAACTGTTCCCCCGATTTTCGCTGAGCAATAACTTCGCGTCCTAATTGCCCAAGGGAGTCTCTGATACCAATGATTTTGGCTTCTTTCGTGGTGCGATAGCGGTCGATATAGCCTTGGTGGTGGGCTTTGTATTGATTGGGCATCAGCATTTCGACGGGTTGGCCAACCACTTCATTTTCGGAGTAACCAAAAATCATTTGTGCAGACTGGTTGAAGGTTAAGATGGTCCCTTGACTATCGATGGTGATGATGCCGTCTGCGGCGGTATCGAGCACTGCGGCAAGGCGTTGTTTCGTTTCTTGTTGCTGGCTCATTAGTCCACTTTTAGCTTTTACTGCTCGTTCTGCATTCTCCTTAGCTTTAATCAATGCATCCTGTGATGCTTTTAATGGACCAATATCTCGCACCATGCCAGAGAAGAACATGCCTTCTTCTGTTTCTATTGGGGCAATGGAAAGCTGTATTGGAAACTGTTCCCCCGATTTTCGCTGGGCAATGACCTCGCGCCCTAATTGCCCAAGGGTGTCTCTGATGCCAATGATTTTGGCTTCTTTTGTGGCGCGATAACGGTCGATATAGCCTTGATGGTGGGCTTTGTACTGATTGGGCATCAGCATTTCGACGGGTTGGCCAACCACTTCATTTTCGGAGTAACCAAAAATCATTTGTGCAGATTGGTTAAAGGTTAAGATGGTCCCTTGACTGTCGATGGTGATGATGCCGTCAGCAGCCGTATCAAGCACCGCTTCGAGCCGTTGCTTTGTTTCTTGCTGCTGGCTCATTAGGCGCTCTTTTTCCTTTACCTCTAAATCCAGCCGTTTTAATGAGGTGGTATTTTGCTCGATTTTTCCCGTTAACGTATTGATGGACTGGGCAATGGAGTCGATAGCGCGAATGTTAAAGCGAGGCAGGCGATAACCAAGGCCATTGCTTCCGAGTAAGTTGATTTGCTCAATGAGATGAGTGATGGGATGGATCAGGAGCTGTTGCAAACTCATGAACAGCGTTACTGATAGTACAACAGCAGAAAGGACTAATATCAGTGTGGCAATGTCACGAATGCGAATTAAAGCGGCGAATACGGCTTGATGGTCAAAGTGAATCTTCAATTGGTATTGTGCCATACCGACCGCGACATCATGTTCTTTGGTGATCACGGCTGAAATCGGTTCATGATTACTGACTTGAATTTTTTGTTTTGAGTTGGCAAAGCTTAATTCAATGGCTTGAATCGGATAATACGCATGTCTTAGCTTTTCGTAAGTTGCAGAAAGTAAAGAGAAGTAGCGCTTTTCCCAGTCGAGCGAGAGCATTACCCAGCCGACCAACTGATTTCGCAGGTAAATCGGACTGGCCACCCATTGAGACAAGGTGTTTTTATCATCGGATGAAATCAACGGGTCTGTCGATGGGGGGCTTAGGAGCGCTCTATCTGTCATCAGGCTAGAGAAAACATCAAACTTTTCCACATTGGTTAACAACCAGGGCTCACTGTTGAATCGTCGGTTATTGCTGGTGATGGTTGATGCTGCGAATACGGTCCCGTCGTAATCAACAATGATGATGTAGTTAATGAAGTCGTGTGTTTTGACAACATCATTGAGTGACTGAGCAATGCCTCGATTAATGCCAGTATCAATTGCCTTTTTAATGTTCCGGTTTTGGGCGTTGAGTTCCGCGATGGATAAAGTGGCGGTATTGTTTTCTTCGATGATGCCACTGACGAGTTCAAGCGTACCGGAAAGTTGTTGATTTACACTACGCTCAAACGCTTGCTCAGCGATTTTATACATTATGATGGCTGTGATCAGAATGATGAATGACGTGATCCCAACAATTAGTGCAGTCAGTTTTTTTGCCAGCCCCATAATCTCTACCTATTTCCGTGTGTATTGATTTAAGGACTTAATGCGAGCAGAAGTAGAGGTAGTGATATCTAGGCTCAACATGACACCAGTAATATCAGCAAGTAATTTCATTATTATTCATGCCTAAGTTTGACGTTCTTTAAGCTAAAGCTTAGACATAAAGTGTCGTTTTTGGAGAGGGAATTGCTTTAATGTCTTTTTTGTTAAAAAGATGTGATGTAAATCTGCTATCTGTTCAAATTCTTCAAACTTATCAATAAGAATGCGAGAGGCAACTATCTAAACTACCCTTAATTTCAGTAGTAGCGAGCGGTCTGAGCAATGAACGCGAAAATACTTGTTGTCGATGATGATCAAGAAATTAGGGAATTGTTAGACGAATACCTAACAAAAACTGGCTATCAGGTGATGGCGGTTGCCGATGGGGAACAGTTGAGAGAACACCTGAACAATCACGGCTTTCCTGATTTGATCCTATTGGATGTCATGCTTCCGGGTGATGACGGCTTTACGCTGTGCCAACAGGTGCGGCGAGAGTCAAGTATCCCGATTATTATGTTAACGGCGGTCTCGGACGATACCGATCAAATTATTGGCTTAGAAATTGGTGCTGATGATTACATTGCCAAACCATTCAACCCACGTCATTTAACGGCTCGGATTAAAGCGGTGCTAAGACGAGTTCAATTACCAGAAGAGAAACCAAGCGACAGTTTACCCAAGCAAATCACCTTTGGTGACTGGCAATTGGATACTTTGGCTCATCGAATTACTCACCTTGAGAATCAGCAAACCCATGACTTATCTGGCAGTGATTTTGCGTTGCTTATGCTGTTCTTAAATCGCCCGAATGAAGTGTTGGATCGCGATACCATTTCTTTTGCAACGCGAGGGCGTGAAGCCTTGCCATTTGAACGCGGGATTGATGTGCAGTTAAGCCGTTTGCGCCAGCGATTGGGCGACAGTGGCAAGTACCCGCAATACATAAAAACCATGCGTGGGAATGGGTACATTTTGGCAGTGCCGGTCAGCTATGAACATTAATCCATGGCGCTGGTTGAAAAGCTTGAAGCCCAACTCTTTGGTGTCAAGAACGTTGGGGCTGACCTTGTTGGCTGTATTATTGGCGCAAGGGATAGCAACAGCGATTTGGTATAGCGAATCAAAACAAAAAGAGCTGGCAGGTATTCGTGATGCATCTGAAAGCATGGCCAATATGTTTGCCTCCACCGTGACCTTTTTCCAATCTCTGCCGGTGCGCTATCGCCATATTGTGCTCGACCAAATCCGTAATATGGGCGGGACGCGCTTTTTCGTTTCTTTTAATAAAGCTCAGTTGGTTGTAGAACCGATTGCCGACACTCAATTAAAAATGGCCTCGATAGCCGCCATTGAACAGGTCTTGAACAATAAACTTCCCAAGGCCTCTGCCATCTCAGTGGACTTTTCTCATCCAGATAATTTGCGTTTGCTGAAAAACGACATCTACTTGCATGATCTTCCTAAATCTTGGGCGCATCATACACTTACCTTGTCGCCGATTGACCCACCAGTCTTGGTGGTGCAAATCGAAATCGCACCGTCGGAGTGGGTTTATATTGCTGCGCTTTTGCCAGCGCCATACGTCACGCTTGATGACACTTTGATTGACAGGGAACAGATAGTGTTTTTGTTCCTCTCGACTACGATTTTGCTCATTCTTACCTATTTATTGGTGCGTCGTCAGGTGAAGCCGCTTAAGCGTTTAGCCAAAGCAGCAAATGAAATGAGTATGGATATTGATCAACCCCCAATCCAAGAAGATGGGGCCAGTGAGTTGGTGACGGCAACTCGGGCGTTTAATCGGATGCAGCAGCGGATCCGTCGTTATGTCGCTGACAGAGAACACTTGTTTTCTTCCATTTCTCACGACTTAAAAACTCCAATCACTCGGTTGCGCTTGCGAGCGGAACTGTTAGAAAGTGATGTGAAACGCAGCAAGTTTAACAAAGACTTAGATGAGTTGGAGATGATGGTGAAAGGGGCATTGCAGTGCGTTAAAGATACGGATATGCACGAAAATAACGCCTACATTGATCTTAATGACATGATCGATTCGGTCATCGAGCAGCATAACCAAGCGCAAGAGTGGGTGCACTTTACGCCAGTCAATATAGGGCCAGTGGTAGCAAAGCCATTGGCGATAAAGCGTGTGCTGAGTAATCTTATTGAAAATGCGGTTAAGTACGGTGGTGAAACCGAGGTGACGATTTCACGTTCTGAAGAGTGGATCACTGTAACGATAACTGATCAAGGACAAGGGATCCCAGAAGACAAATTAGAAGCGGTGTTCGAGCCGTATTTTCGCTTAGCCAAAGATGATAAAGGCCACGGTTTAGGGCTGGGAATTTGCCGTAATATCCTTCACGGACATGGCGGAGATCTCATTATTGATAACTTGCCAAATAGCGGTCTTCGGGCACAAGTCTTTATTCCACCGGGGTTAGAGGTGTAGTGTAACAAACGTGTTACATTGGCATTACGGTTTGTTTCAATCAAAAAATTCTATTTGGATAGACTGGTTTTTATACAGGCAAGAATGCTTGGGGTCAGAGAGCTGTCGACCCAGTGTCTAATCCAATACATGGAAGATAACAATGAAAATGAACAAAACCCTACTTACTCTTTCGCTGATGTCTGCCGCCAGCTTTGCTCAAGCTGGTGAGGTCGAAGTACTACACTGGTGGACTGCTGGTGGCGAAGCGAAATCGGCTGCGGTACTCAAACAAATGCTCGAACAGCAAGGCCATACATGGAAAGATTTTGCGGTCGCCGGTGGTGGTGGTGAATCTGCCATGACGGTGCTTAAAACACGCGCCGTATCGGGTAATCCGCCATCAGCTGCGCAAATCAAAGGCCACGATATTCAAGAGTGGGGTGGTTTAGGCTTTCTCACTTCACTTGATGCCACGGCCAAACAAGAAAACTGGGATGGCATTCTTCCATCGGTAGTAACCCAAGTGATGAAGTTTGATGGTGAGTACGTTGCAGTACCGGTCAATGTTCACCGTGTAAACTGGATTTGGGCTAACCCAGAAGTATTGAAAAAATCTGGTGTTAGCCTACCGACCACAATGGATGAGTTCTTTGCCGCGGCAGAAAAAATCAAAGCAGCAGGGTTTGTACCATTGGCTCATGGTGGTCAACCTTGGCAAGACGCTACGGTTTTTGAAGCGGTCGCGTTAGACGTTTTAGGTAGCGAAGACTACAACAAAGCCTTTGTTGACCTCGACATGGACGTCCTTTCTGGTGACAAAATGGTGGAAGTGTTCACTAAGTTCAAAAAAATCCGTGATTACATTGATGCCAATTCACCGGGACGTGATTGGAACGTCGCGACGTCGATGGTGATCAATGGTGAAGCCGCCATGCAAATCATGGGCGACTGGGCCAAAGGTGAGTTCAGTGCTGCCGGGAAAGTACCGGGTAAAGATTACATTTGTGCGCCAGCTCCGGGGACGGATGGTCAGTTCACATTTAACATCGATAGCTTTGCTTTCTTTGAGCTAAGCGATAAAGACAATCAAAAAGCGCAGCAAGATTTGGCGCGTACTATTCTGACGAAAGACTTCCAAGAAGTATTTAACCTCAACAAGGGTTCTATCCCGGTTCGTTTGGATATGGACATGGCGAAATTTGACCAATGTGCCCTCGATTCAATGGCAACCTTTAAAGCCAGCGCGAAATCAGGTGACTTGGTGCCAAGCATGGCGCATGGCCTATCGACCACCAGTTACGCACAAGGTGCGATTTTTGATGTGGTGACGAACTTCTTCAATGATCCAAAAGCGGATCCAAAACAAGCGGCGCAAAAGCTGGCTAAAGCGGTTAAAGCAGCCATTTAATTGGCCTGAACCACCGTACACCCCCAAGGGCGGTCAGGCTTGTGGGGAGCCTGTCTCGCCCTTTCCTTATCTGAGCCGGAACAATGCTCAGCATTAAAACGTAAGGATTCGTTATGGAGCATGTATTGAATCGGTCTGGCAAGAAGTCAGCACCGAAGCTCAGTTTTGCCGATAAGTTGCAACATTGGTTACCAAAAATCGTATTAGCACCTACGGTATTGGTCACTATTGTCTGCATCTATGGCTACATATTCTGGACAGCAGCGCTGTCGATGACCAACTCGCGCTTTTTACCAAGTTTCAACTTCATCGGTTTCGATCAGTATGAAAAGTTGATGGACAATGATCGCTGGATCACGTCGATCACCAACCTTGGTATTTTTGGATTGTTGTTCATGCTGGTCGCCATTGGACTGGGTGTGGGGCTCGCGATTTTGCTGGACCAAAACATTCGTCAGGAAGGCGCGATTCGCACAATTTATCTCTACCCGATGGCGCTGTCGTTTATTGTGACCGGTACAGCGTGGAAATGGATTCTCAACCCGGGTCTTGGTATCGAAAAGTTGATGCAAGATTGGGGATTCAGTGACTTTTCTTTTAACTGGCTGGTGGATTCCGAGATGTCGGTCTACACGCTGGTGATTGCGGCGGTGTGGCAGTCTTCTGGTTTTGTGATGGCCATGTTTTTGGCTGGGCTACGTGGCATTGATTCCTCGATCATCAAAGCGGCGCAAATTGATGGGGCGAGCCTACCCACCATTTATTGGCGCATTATCTTACCTTGCCTGCGTCCTGTATTTTTCAGTGCGGTGATCATCACCTCTCACATTGCGATTAAGAGTTTTGATTTAGTGACGGCAATGACCGCTGGCGGACCGGGTTATTCATCGGATTTACCTGCGTTATTTATGTACGCCCACTCATTTACTCGTGGTCAGATAGGTCTTGGTGCAGCGAGTGCCATGATGATGCTTGCTGGCATTCTGGCGATTCTAGTGCCGTACCTCTATTCCGAATTGAGGGAGAAAAAATCATGAGTAGTCAGATCAATTTTGCACGGCTGTTTATCTACAGCGCGTTAACCTTTTTCTGCTTAGTGTACCTGATGCCTCTGTTTGTCATGGTGATCACCTCGTTTAAAACCTTGCCAGACATCAAAGCGGGTAACTTGATGAGTTTGCCAAAAGAGTGGGTATTTGATGCTTGGTATAAGGCTTGGGATAGCGCGTGTACCGGCGTGAAATGTGAAGGGGTTAAAGGGTATTTCTGGAATTCATTTCAAATGGTGATCCCAGCGGTGGCGATTTCAACCCTATTAGGGGCATTTAATGGTTACGTTGTGACCAAATGGCAATTTCGTGGTTCAAACCTGTTTTTCAGCTTGTTGCTGTTCGGGTGCTTTATCCCGTTTCAAGTCATCTTATTACCGATGGCAGCCGTGCTCGGGAAACTGGGTTTAGCCAATACCACCACCGGGCTTGTGCTGGTGCATGTGATATACGGCATGGCTTTTACCACCTTGTTCTTCCGCAATTTCTATATCGGGGTCCCTGATGAACTGATCAAAGCCGCGAAGCTGGATGGCGCGGGTTTCTTCACCATCTTTTTCAAAATTCTGCTGCCGATCTCGACTCCGATCATCATGGTGACGGTGATCTGGCAGTTTACCGCGATTTGGAATGATTTCTTATTTGGTGTGGTGTATTCCGGCTCAGAAACCCAGCCAATTACCGTCGCGCTGAATAACTTGGTGAACACCAGTACCGGGGTGAAGGAATATAACGTTGATATGGCGGCCGCCATCATTGCCGCACTGCCGACGTTGTTGGTTTATGTTTTAGCAGGGAAATACTTTGTCCGTGGATTAACAGCGGGATCAGTAAAAGGATAATTAACATGGCAACACTTGAACTTAAACAGATCCGCAAAACCTATCCAAAAGCGGATCAAGAGACTTTAAAAGGGATTGATATCAGCATCGACTCGGGAGAGTTTTTGATTTTGGTTGGCCCGTCGGGATGTGGAAAATCCACCTTGATGAACACCATTGCTGGGCTTGAAAATATTAGCTCGGGTGAGATTGTTATCGATGGCTTAGATGTGTCTCAAATTGAACCGAAAGATCGTGATATCGCGATGGTGTTTCAGTCTTACGCGCTGTATCCGAATATGACGGTGCGTGGCAACATCGAGTTTGGGCTAAAAATTCGCAAAATGCCGCAAGCGAAAATCGATGCAGAAGTACAGCGCGTGGCAGAAATGCTGCAAATTGACCACTTACTGGATCGTAAACCTTCCCAATTGTCGGGTGGTCAGCGTCAGCGAGTCGCAATGGGTCGAGCGCTGGCTCGCAAACCTAAATTGTATTTATTTGATGAGCCACTTTCGAACCTTGACGCCAAGCTTCGTGTGGAAATGCGCCATCAGATCAAACGTCTGCATCAGCAGCTCAACACCACCATTGTTTACGTCACGCACGATCAAATTGAAGCTATGACATTAGCTGATCGTATCGCGGTGATGAAAGATGGTGTTTTACAACAGCTAGGGACGCCTCACGAGATATATACCAAACCAAACAATATGTTTGTTGCTGGTTTTATGGGGTCACCGTCAATGAACTTCATTAAAACCATGGTGGATTTGGATCAACAGGAGCAGCCAGTAATTAAAGTGAAGGGCAGCAACAATCAAGAGCATCACATTAAGCTGCCAGCGTCTATGCGTGAACAAGATGGCAAAGAGATTGTGATTGGACTTCGCCCTGAGCACATTACCGAAAAGCAAAATCCTGAATCACAAGCGACCACTCAACTTGATATTCAATTAGAGGTTCTGGAACCCACGGGGCCAGACACTATTGCGATGATTAAAGTCAATGATCAAGAAGTGGCGTGTCGCTTATCGCCAGAGTTTGATGTCCAAGTGGGGCAATTGGCAGGGCTGCATTTTGACTTAGATAAAGCCGTTTATTTTGACGCGCAAACAGAGCAACGCATCGACTTCTAATTCGAATTCGTACATCCTCAATCCGCGGCTTTGGCTGCGGTGCTTGCGGGGGATAAACTGGTGTTGCTTGCCACTAGGTTGAGGATGTACCCCTTTCATTTGATTGTGATTACAAATCTATCAATAGCGTCTATGCTTATACATAGTGGTACGAGAGGTTTTTGTATGGCTGCAAGGTTATCGGTTTATGTGGCACATCAACAGCGTACCTACTAATCTTAGATGGAGGAGAGGGCATGGTTTAGTCTCCTTCCACTTGTCCCTCTCCTCACATTTATGAACTCCTGCTCTGCGGGTGGGAATTGTGTTAATTCCCACCCGTTTCTTTTTTATCATGGGTCATTTCCCACCCAAAATAGATGATGTACTTGTCTAACTTACCTCAATAAATCCCGTATTTTTCTTCTAACTAATTGAAAAATAACGAATGTTATTAAAATGTAAATTCTTGGTCTGTTCTTTGCTCTTTATTGATTATCAACACCCAAAGATGGGGTTGTTTCATTAATAAGGAGAATAACGATGTTTAAGCCTTTGACTCTACTGTCTGTATCTGCTGTCGCACTCACCAGTTTTAATGCAATGGCAAATTGTGATCCGGGTGAAACCGTCATTAAATTTAGCCATGTGACCAATACCGACAAACACCCAAAAGGCATTGCTGCTTCACTGCTGGAACAACGCGTGAATGAAGAGATGAATGGCAAGGTGTGTATGCAGGTGTTCCCAAACTCGACGCTTTATGATGACAACAAAGTGCTGGAAGCGCTGTTAAATGGTGACGTGCAACTTGCTGCCCCTTCTCTTTCCAAGTTTGAAAAGTTCACGAAAAAATACCGTATCTTCGATCTGCCATTTTTGTTTGAAGACGTAGCAGCGGTGGACCGTTTCCAAAACTCAGAATCTGGTGAAAAACTGAAAAATGCAATGAAGCGCCGCGGTTTACAAGGTCTGGCATTTTGGCACAACGGCATGAAACAAATGTCGGCAAATAAACCGCTACTTTCTCCAACGGATGCCAAAGGATTGAAATTCCGTGTTCAAGCTTCGGATGTTTTAGTTGCTCAATTTGAACAGCTTGGTGCTAACCCACAGAAGATGTCATTCAAAGAAGTGTATGGTGGCCTACAAACCAAAGTTATTGATGGTCAGGAAAATACGTGGTCGAACATCTACGGTAAAAAGTTCTTCGAGGTACAAGACGGGATCACAGAAACCAATCACGGAATTCTTGATTACTTAGTTGTGACATCGAATGACTTTTGGAAAGGGCTACCAGCTGATCAGCGTGAGCAGCTCAACACCATTATCCAAGAGGTAACTCAGCAGCGTAATGCGGAATCTACCGCCGTGAACTTAGCCAATAAGAACAACATTATTGAAGCGGGTGGTGAAGTGCGCGCGTTGACGCCAGAGCAACGCCAAGCTTGGGTAACGGCACTGCAGCCAGTATGGAAGAAGTTTGAAAAGGACATCGGTTCTGATCTGATTGAAGCGGCATTAGCTTCAAACAACTAAATCACCGAACAGGGGCTCTTCGTATCGGGAACGAGAGCTCCTGCTTTTCGGTGGCATGCAACATTATAATTAGAGCGAAGTAGTATATGGATCAGTCTATTTTTTCTAAGGTCGGAAAAGTAACCGATGCAATTGAGGAGAGCTTGATTGCATTCTTTCTTGGAGCGATGACGTTGCTGACATTTGCCAACGTGATTTTTCGCTACGTATTTAACGACAACATTCTTTGGGCATTAGAGCTTACGGTTTTCATGTTTGCTTGGATGGTGCTGGTTGGCGCGTCCTACGGCGTGAAAAAGCATTTCCACATTGGCGTCGATGTCATCATTAACCTTGCCCCAGATAACTTACGTAAAGTGTATGCGCTGTTGGCAGCGGCTTGCTGCTTAGCGTTTTCAATATTGTTGCTCATTGGGTCATGGAATTATTGGTATCCGTTTGCCACTGAACGTGCGTGGTATGAAACCGACGATATTCCGATGCCTGAAATGCTGCAGTTTCTTGCAGATTGGCTCAACGAAGGCGAACGCTACGAGAAGTTACCTCGTTTTATTCCTTACATGGCATTACCGATCGGCATGGCTTTGCTGACGTTTCGCTTTCTTCAAGCAACGATTCAAATCGCGACGGGTAAACTTGATCGCTTGATTGCTGGCCATGAAGCAGAAGAAGATTTAGAGGCGTTAAAAGCCGATATGGCACAAGCCGGCGAGGCGATGGTGGCAAAATCTGATAACAATCAAAATGGCAAGGAGCGCTAAACCATGGATATTCTGATTTTATTCATAATGGTGATTGGCTTCATGCTTATTGGTGTGCCAATTGCTGTCTCACTGGGACTATCCAGTATCCTCTTTTTGATGATGCATTCTGATGCCTCGTTGGCTTCTGTTGCTCAAACATTGTTTAACGCTTTTGCTGGGCACTACACCTTATTGGCGATTCCGTTTTTCATTTTGGCCTCCAGTTTTATGTCGACCGGTGGCGTGGCGAAGCGGATCATCCGTTTTGCGATTGCGATGGTCGGTTGGTTCCGCGGCGGCTTAGCAATGGCGTCGGTCGTGGCATGTATGATGTTTGCTGCGCTTTCAGGTTCTTCGCCTGCAACGGTTGTGGCCATCGGTAGTATTGTTATTGCGGGGATGATCAAAAACGGCTACTCCAAAGAATTTGCCGCTGGGGTAATTTGTAACGCAGGTACACTGGGGATTTTGATCCCGCCATCAATCGTTATGGTGGTGTATGCCGCGGCGACTGATGTGTCAGTGGGCCGAATGTTCTTGGGTGGCGTGATCCCGGGCCTTTTAGCGGGTGTGATGTTGATGATCGCAATTTATATCGCAGCCAGAGTGAAGAACTTACCTAAACAGCCATTTGTTGGTTGGAAGGAAATGTTTGAGTCAGCTAAAGACGCCAGTTGGGGTTTATTGCTGGTGGTGATCATCCTAGGTGGGATTTACGGGGGTGTGTTTACCCCAACGGAAGCCGCTGCCGTGGCCGCGGTGTACTCTTTCTTGATTGCTAACTTTGTTTACAAAGACATGGGCCCGTTTGCTGATCAGCAGAACACCAAGCCGATGTTGGTGAAAGTGTTGCAAGCTTTTGTCCACAAAGACACCAAACACACGCTTTACGAGGCGGGTAAGCTCACCATTATGTTGCTGTTTATCATCGCCAATGCGCTGATCTTAAAGCACGTACTGACAGAAGAACGCATCCCTCAAATGATCACTGAATCGATGCTTTCTGCCGGGCTTGGACCAATCACCTTCTTGATTGTGGTGAATTTATTGCTGCTAATTGGTGGCCAATTTATGGAACCTTCAGGGCTATTGATCATCGTTGCCCCTTTGGTTTTCCCAATTGCGATCGCACTCGGTATTGATCCAATTCATCTTGGTATCATGATGGTGGTGAACATGGAAATCGGCATGATCACCCCGCCTGTTGGTCTCAACTTGTTTGTGACCGCCGGGGTCGCCAAAATGTCGATGATGCAAGTGGTGAAAGCCGCATTGCCATGGGTTGCGGTGATGTTCTTGTTCTTGATTATCGTGACGTATGTTCCTTGGGTGTCCACTTGGTTACCGACGACCTTAATGGGGCCAGAGGTCATCACTAAGTAACCTCACCATATAAGAGTTGGCCGCCATATAGGCGGCCATTTTTTTGCTGTTAAAAAGCAAATTGAACACCGAAACCAGCCGACGTATCAGAGCCTACATTACCAGTGCCTGTTGCATGATTTATTGTGCCAGATGCACTCCAGCCTGAGTCTCCGAACGCATGACCAACACCGACAGCGATGGCCTCAACGCTCCCTGAAAAGCCCATACCAACACCAAAAGCGGTTTGTCCCGCGCTTACCATTGGACGTGCATTTGTTACAGCGTGTAGGCTTGCCCCTACTTGGTCAATGCGATCTTCCATAGTTAAAAAGCGTTGGTTAACTTCTTGTTTAAACAAGAACAAGTCTTGCTCTACTGCAGCAATGCTGCGGCCGTAATCTGGTGCGACATGTGGATAGTCGGTATCAACGTTTGGGGTGTCTACTCCCCATCCCGGTAAGCTCTGAGACACATCGTTGTCTTCAATTGGATTGGATGGAACACCTGGAGACATATCTGGTATATGTCCACTAATTACATTTCCGTTTTCATTTACAGTGAATAGTGATGAACCTTTTTCGTTTTGAAATGTGTAGGTGCCATCTGTGTTTTTTATCACAATACCTGAGACGCCGCCGATCTGCACTTTGCCATTTCTATCGATAGAACCAAGAATTTTCTCGCCTGTCGAGTTATGGTAAACAACGTCATAGTTCCCTTTGTGGCCTTCTGTGATGTCTACTGTCGCGATGCCTTGCCAAACGTTGAATGCAAAAGAAGCAGAAGAAACAGATAGCAGTGCTAGAGTGATAAGTGACTTTTTCATTATTAAGTGTCCCGTTCATATTTGGTATGCGAATAGGTTATTAATTTGAATGATTTATCACTAATCATTAGAGTTTATATTGATGATAAGTTTTGCTTATCATGTTTTAAATAAATGACTTGTAAGATAGAAGTGTGAAAGAAACCCATGGGAGGATTTCTTTCAATCTGGTTTTAGATTTGTTTAAGAAGCTATGACGACGGGATGACCATATTCTGGGTGAGGTATCACCGCGACTCTGTGGTGATAGACCTGTTCAATGATATCGACCTGCAATGCTGATGCAGGTGGGGCATCGGCGACAATGTTTCCTTGATTCAAAATCACCAATCTGTCTGCGTATTGTGCCGCCAGATTCAAATCATGCAACACGGCAACAACCGTTGCGCCTGCTTTTGCTAAAGATCGGGCCAGAGCAAGTGTGCTGTGCTGGTGATGAATATCCAGTGCCGAGGTTGGTTCATCCAGTAGCAGGATTTTGTTACTGCCACTTTGATGCAACTGAGTCAGTACTCGGGCGAAATGAACACGTTGTTTTTCACCACCCGAAAGAGTGGGATAGGCGCGTAGAGCTAAGTGGAACACGTCGGTTCGTGTCATGTAGTCTTGCACCACCTGAGCAAGTTCAGTGTTACTCATGGTGAGGCCAATACCGCCAAGTGCTACTACTTCTCTGGCGGTAAAATTAAATGATAATGAACTGTTTTGGGGCAGTACCCCCAGATGTTTTGCTAGTGTGCTGGTTGGCCAAGTGTCACGCGGTTGGCCAAACACCTCGAACTGTCCCTGTGCTGCAAGCTCTCCAGTTAATGCTTTCAGCAACGTGCTTTTGCCTGTGCCATTTGGGCCGAGCAATGCAGTAAATTCGCTGCGGTTTAGGGTAAGGTCGATATCTTGTAAAACATCTCGGCCACCTAAAGACACTGAAAGTTGCTGAATTGCAACGGTTTGTTGGCCTTGACATAAAATCTCTTGCTCAGGTTGATTCTGCTTAGTCTGATTAAATACGGCAAACATTAGAGGTGTCCTTTTTGTTTGATCAGCAACCAGACGAAAAATGGTGCACCGAGCAAGGCAGTAACGATACCCACTGGCATATCCAATGGGGCAACCACAGTCCGAGCCATCATATCGGCGATCAAAAGTAATAGTGCACCCATCAGCAAAGTCACGGGCAACAGCGATTTATAATTTGGCCCAATCATCATGCGTGCCAAGTGAGGCACGATCAAACCAATAAAACCAATCATGCCACTTAGTGCGACGGTGACCCCAACACTTGCGGCTGCAAGGATAATGAGCCTGCGTTTTAGTGCTTGAACATTAATACCCATATGACGAGCTTCGGCTTCGCCAAGTAGCATGGCATTGAGCTTATTGGCATCGCGGTAATACACCACAAATAATATCAGTAAAGTGCTAAACGCAAGCCATAAGCCTTTGGGATTGGCACCGGCTAATGATCCCATGGTCCATAAAGAGAGATCGCGCAGTGCTTGGTCATCGGCAAAGTAATTGAGTAGGCCCAAGGCAGCGCCTGCTAATGCTGAAATCGCTACGCCAGCAAGCAGCATCATTGTCACGGAGGTGCCTGTGCTTCCAGTGCCAAGTCGGTAGACGATAAAGGTAGTTAATGCGCCGCCAATACAGGCGAACATAGGGACAGTTCCAAACAGTAAGAGGTTAGGGTATTGAGCGGCAAGCTCGCCAAACAGAACAATGGCAATCGCAGCGCCTAATGCCGCCCCGGAAGACACACCAATAATGCCCGGATCAGCCAAAGGGTTGCGAAATAGCCCTTGCATCACCGCTCCACTGATTGCAAGAATCCCACCCACAGCAATGGCAAGCAACGTTCGCGGCAGGCGCACTTGTTGCACGATCATGGTGATATGGGCCGGCAATCCGTCACTGCTGGCAGGGATCAGTGATTTCATGCTATCCCAAAAACTGATGTTCATCGGTCCGACACTGATGGAAGCAACCATGGCTAGGTATAAAGCGATGGCGGCAACAATACACAATGATTTGGCTGAAAGCATACGCGCGTCAGTCATCTTAGAGCCTGTCTATTGGGCTGATGTTTGAGTAAAACTCTGAAAGAGCTCATCGACTAACTCCAAACTCTCAAGCCCCAAGCCACCAATGATGGCACTGCCATTGACGGCGACAATACGGTTTTGGCTGGCGGCTGGTGTGGCTGCTAAAAGTGGGAATTCTTTGAGAATGCCTTCCTTACCTCCAAGTGCATTCCAAGCTCGCTTGGTGACCAGTAGATAGTCGGGCTGCATCTCCACGATGGCTTCTTGCGAAACCGGTTTGTAGGAACGCATTTCGGTTCTAGCCGGGTTGTTGCCACCGGCGAGACTGATGATGGTATCAATGGTGGTTTCATCACCGGCAATGGTTGCTGGTCGTCCTTTAGTCAGCATGGCAAACATGACCTTGGGTGCTTGTTCAATATGACGTGACTGCATGGTTGTCAGCTTTTGATGTATCGTGCTTTTGAGCGCCTTCGCTTTGGTTTCTGTGCCTGTGATCTGCGCAATCTTATCAATGCGAGCAAACAGATCTTGTTCGGTGTCGCCTGATGGCACAGTAACAACGTTAATGCCGCCATTCTTGAGCAAAGTTAATGTGCTTTCTGGCCCCATTTCATGCGAGCCGATAAGGTGTGTTGGAGCGAGTGCCATGAGCCCTTCAGCGGATAATTGGCGGTGATAACCCACTTGAGGCAGTTGATCATCGACATTGTACTTTTTACTGGTGACATCGACCGCAACGAGTTGGTCTTTGGCGCCAAGTGCCACGAGTAGTTCCGTGATACTGGAGCCAGCACTAATAATGCGGTTCTGATGTGTTGCTTCATGATGAGCAAGCACTGTTGTCGATGAGAGGAGTAGGCTAAGTGCCCAAATAAGGGTTTTCATCGTTGTTCTTCCATAACAATATTGGTGGCGGAAATTTGGTGTTTCTGCATAAAGGCAAGTAAGTTGAGCATGGACTCCACATCGGCTTTTTTATCTGCTGCGATCACAAACGGTTTATCTGGTGCTTCATTACGAGCTGTTAAAAGTGCTTGAGTAAAGGCATCCCAGTGACTGAAACGCTGACCGTCGAGTGCCCATTTTTGTTCCTCGCCATGCAGGATCCCAATTGAAATCACGGGTTTGTCCGGTCTGGATAATTGAGTGACTTCTTCCGTTTTGGGAATGTCGATATTGAGCGTTTGAACGCTGACGTTTGCAGTGAGCAGTAGAAAGACCATGACGATAAAGATGATGTCGATCATTGGTGTGAGATCGGGTTTAAATTCTTCATCGTTGAAACGAGAGTGTGACTGAATCATTACACCACCTCGTCGGTGATCACGCGATGCGTGCTTGGATTGCCAGCAAAGGGATCGATAGAGATCCCTTCAATATGCAAATTGCTGTGGTTTAAAGTGTATTCAATCTTCGCCAGCGTTTTCTCAACCCACATACTGAGCAATTGCGCTCCGGTAATGGCTGGAAGTGCGATGATAAGGCCAGCTGCAGTCGTGGTCATGGCAAGGCCAAGTCCATCAGCCAAGGTGGCTGGAGAAATAGCACCAGCTGTTGAAGTGATGCCTTTAAACATTTCCATTAACCCCAAAACGGTCCCGAGCAAGCCTATTAACGGGCTGATCACCCCGATCATTGAAAGCAGGCGGATACCAGAACGAAACTGTTGTCGTTTTTTAAATAGCCAGATCCCAACGGCTTCTTCTCGCAAAGGCTTGGTAAAGTGACGGTGGCTGAGCAACATACGCATTGATTGAAAGATCAGTTGCTTTCCTTGAAGTTTCTGTTCGATAAAAGCATCGACGTGATTCGGATTGGAAAAATCAAGCTGATGTACTCGTTTTAGGATTTCTGTTGTGTGAGTACGGCTATTGAGCAGCATATAGATGGTGCGCTCAATCAGGATAACCATGGTTAAAAACGACATGATGATCAAAGGCCATGTCATCATGCCCAGTTGGTTTTGTATAGTGCTCAGAGTTTGCATAGTAGTAACTACTGTAATTGGAAATTAATTGGAATATGTACGCGATGGGCAATGGCTTGTCCTTGTTCAACCTGCCGAGAGAACTGCCATTGCTTGATGGTTTTTAGTGCGCGCTCATCGAGTACGCGATGCCCACTGGATTGAAGGATTCTGCGTTTTATCTGCTTTCCGTCTTTATCTAACCAGACTTCTATCATTGTTCTTCCTTCGAGCCCTTGTTTACGTGCCAGCTTGGGATACGTCACCGGTGTTGGGCGGGCGCTGAATTTTGGCTTGTTAACCAATACGGGGGCTCGGCTCTCCGCTGCGGCTTGTGTCGGAGTTTCAGTTTTCGGTTTAGGTGGTTTTTTTTCAGTGATTGGCGACGGTTTTTCTGGCGTTATGCTAGCGACCTTTTGCACGGTAGCCTTGGGTTTAGTTGGGATGACCTTAGGTTTCGTGGGCAAAGGTTTAACCTTCTTTACTGCCGCTTTGTTCTTATCAAGTGTTTTTGCATTCTGCGCTGTTTTTGGCGTTGGTTTTGTAACCACGGGTTCGGTGGGTGCTTTTTGGAGTTCCGGTTTATCAACGGCAGTTTTTTCTACACTCGGTTCACGGATAACGCGCGTCATTAATTGAATTTGTAATGATTGATTGCCTTGCTCGGTGGACACCTTTATGGCTTTTTTTTCTGGCGTATAAGAGAGTGCAATGCCATGAATAAGGCATGCAATCAAGCCAGCGATAAGATACCGAAACTTTGCCATTTTGGGCTACCGTGTTGAGGAAATCATAGGACAAACAATGCTTATTATCTATCAAATAAGAATGAGATCAAATATCATTTGTATTATCATTGATGATCGGTATTATAGCGAACAATATTCTTATTAACAATTTTATAAACGTATGCTTTTTTTAATTTTTATTGCTTGAGCTTATTTAAAAAGCCAAGCCTAAAGTTAAGAGCATAAGGCGGTAGTTATGAAGCCAATGATTTTTGATGTATCAGATGAGCAGATAGTGGGGAGAGACTCTCCTGATCCGCTGCGTTTTGCGTTTTCTGCTAAAACAGGGCCACATGCTGGTGGTGCGATGGTGCCGATATCGCCTGAAAAAACGCAAGTGGCTATAGACGCTGCTCTGCACAGCCGTGGTCAGTCAGGGAGTCGTTGTCTTTATATTCATATTCCGTTTTGCCGCGTACGTTGTACCTACTGTAATTTCTTCCAATACGCCTCAAGTGACAAACTGATCGCTGATTACTTTCAAGCATTGGTTGCTGAGATCAAGCGAAAATCTGCTTATCCATGGACGCAGAGTCATCCATTTCAAGCGGTGTATGTCGGTGGGGGAACCCCTACTGATTTGAGCGCTGAACAAATTCAGCAATTGGGTGATTTGATACATCATCACTTCCCATTGACACCTGACTGTGAAATTACCCTTGAAGGGCGAGTCAATCGATTTGATGAAGCAAAATTTGAATCCGCATTAGAAGGTGGATTTAACCGTTTCTCTCTTGGTGTTCAAAGTTTTGATACCAAGGTGCGTCGGGCCGCAAAACGTCTAGACGATGGCGATGTGGTGATGGAGACCTTGCAGAAAATGGTGCGTTATAACGCCGCGCCCATTGTGATCGATTTACTTTACGGTTTGCCACATCAAACGTTAGAACTCTGGCAGCGTGACTTGGCTTTTTATCTGGAGTCAGGCGTAGATGGTGTTGATCTATACCAATTGCTTGAGCTGCAAAACCTGCCGATGGCTCGCCTGATCGAACAAGGGAAACTTCCCAACCCAGCAGACACCGCCACCAAAGCTACCATGTTTGAAATGGGTGTGGCGTATATGGCTGAGCATCATCAAAGAAGGCTTAGCGTCAATCATTGGGCATCAGGGAATCGGGAGCGCAGCATCTACAATAGTTTGGCAAAAACTAATGCAGAGGTGCTGCCGATAGGGGCAGGTGCGGGAGGTCACTTTAACGGCATCAGCACGATGCAGTATCGAGATATGACGTCATATATTGAAGCGATTGACCAAACCCTCATTCCCGCTGCGATGGCGTTTCGTGCCGATCAAAATGCTGCGATTCATAATAACCTTAAGGCCGCTTTTGATCAGGGTGTTTTGCTCAAACACCATTTCGGTGAATGGTTTGATGCGTTGATGCCACTTTTCAAAGCTTGGCAAACGCGTGGTTTAGTCAACATTACTCCACAAGCCGTTGAACTCACACTCGCTGGCCAGTTTTGGTCTGTCAATCTCGCCAGTAACGCTATCAAAGTTATTCAAAGTCAAGCGACAGCAGTGGCTGATGTCGCTTAAGTAAACACGAAGTCATTGGAGAAAACATGTACACCACTTGTTCTGAAACAGAAGTAAAACATAAAGTGAATGAAGCCCTTGCCAAGGATACCGCAACACCTGTTTCAGAGATGTCACACCAACTGGGACTATCTGAAGGCGCGATTACTTTTGCCCTGCCTGATGAGATGGTCACTCGCGTATCCGGAGAACATGCGCAAACCATTTTGGAGCAGTTACCAGAATGGGGCAACGTAACCACGATTGTTCACTCGTTTGGTTCCATCTTTGAAAGCAAAGCCCGCTTTCCAAAAGGCAAATTAGCTCATGGTTATTACAACTTGATGGGGAAGGAAGGTGAGCTCCATGGTCACCTTCGCTTAGATTTAGTTCAGCATATTGCCTTTGTCAGCAAACCGTTTCGCGGCATGGAAAGTCATTACATTGGCTTTTTCAATGGTGAAGGTGATTGTGTCTTTAAGGTGTATGTAGGACGAGACAAAAAGCGTCAACTACTCGCGGAACAAGTGGAGGCATTTACGCAGATGAAAACGGAGTTTGCCGCATGAAGGATCAAAGTCAGCCAACAAAAGTACAACAAGAGCCACTAGCAGAGCGTGAAGAAATCCGCCGTGAGCGCCTACAAAACCGTTTAGAACCTGAGATCCAAGCGTTTCGTGATTCCAGACAAACGTTGCAACTGGCGACAATCAGTTCAGACGGTACGCCTAATGCAACTTATGCGCCTTTCGCTTTTGATAGCCAAGCCTATTACATCCTAGTGAGTGATCTTGCTGCACATGGCAAAAATCTTAAAACCAACCGCAATGTTTCCATTTTGATGATTGAAGATGAAAGTGAATGCAAGCAAGTCTATGCTCGCAAGCGCTTAACGTTTGATACGCATGCGGAATTAGTAAACAAAGAGGAACACGCGTGGTCTCGTGGCGTGGCTTCACTAAAAGCACGCTTTGGAGACATTGTTGACAACCTGAGCCAGCTTGGTGATTTCAATTTGTATCGGTTGGTTCCTGAATCCGGACGTTACGTGAAAGGGTTTGGGCAGGCGTTTGAAGTTTCTGGGAATGATTTGCTTGATTTTGTCCATCTGACAGAAGGGCATGTAAAAGCAGAGAAAGCACGTTTGAAGCAATAACTACACGAAGAACTAAGTTCACTCAAACATCAATCATTATAGCCGAGTGTAACTTACCTTATTGAAATGGATACATTCATGATTAAGCAAACACAATTAGCTCTGGTTGTTGGTGCTGTGCTCGCCGCTCCTGCCATTGCTGAAGAAGTCTACTCGTTTGATGAAGTTGTCGTTTCCGCAACGCGGATTGAACAAGATAAGGAAGATATCTCTTCTTCTGTTGCGGTTGTCGATCGCAAGCAGTTGGATGAGACCATGACTTCAACGCTAAAAGACACATTGAAATACACGCCGGGCGTTGATGCTCAAGGTAGTGGACGCTTTGGCGTCTCTGGTTTTAATATCCGTGGTATGGAAGACAGTCGGGTTAAAGTTATGGTGGATGGGGTGCAACAACCTGTGCCTTATAACCCAGGCGCAAGCCAGCAACGCAAATTCCCTAACACGATTGAAACCGATACTCTGGTCGCAGTGGAAGTGAATAAGGGGCCATCGTCCAGCCTGTATGGCTCAGATGCATTGGGTGGTGTTGTGTTGTTCCGTACCAAGAATCCGGATGATGTTTTGGTAACAGAAGGAGACGAACATCGCTTTGGCATCAAAACCAGCTATGCCTCAGTCAATAACGAGTTTAAGAATACGCTAACTTGGGCGATGCGTCAGGGCGATTGGGAAACCATTACCATGCTCACGTATGCGGATGGCAATGAGTATCAGACGCATGGGGATGGGGCGAATATTCTGGGGCCGGATCGCGGTGCAGCGGATCCCGCGGATTCAACGCTATACAATGGGTTGATAAAAGCTTTCTATCAAGCTAACGAAGCCCACCGACTTGGCTTAACATTTGAATATTATGATTACCAGTATGATTCGTTCTTAGCTTCCGAAGAAGGCTATGAAATCATGCCGACGTTTGTTTATTCCGACTCATCGGCAAAAGATAACAATACCAGAATGCGTATTGGCTTCGAACATGAATGGACCATGAATACAGTGGTTGCTGATGAGTTGCTGTGGAAACTCAGTTATCAGCAGACCGAAAGCCATTCAGACAATTACGACACAACCAATTTCGCTGGTAGGCCTCCGATGATGCCTGCGTATAACGATCGTCGTCGTAATCGCCAACGTATCTCCAGTGATGACTCGATTCAGTTTGATGCTCAGTTTAATAAAATCGCTGCGGCGGATACGTATTATCATCAGATCACATATGGTGTCAGCTATCTTGAAAATAAATTCTCTTTAAAGAATACCGATTACTTTATTGCAAGTGGTCAAGCTGGGGTTCCTGATGGTCAGGTGAAACCGGGCAGTACCGGGTTGCCTAATGCGGATGTGCGCCAGTGGGGGATCTTTGTACAAGATCAGCTCTTCCTACTTGATGAAACATTAGTCCTGTCTGCTGGTTTGCGATATGACGCTTTTAAAACGTCTCCTGAAACCTCGGATGGTTATGATATCGATCATCAAGGAAACAAGAATGATGCGTTGACTGGTCGTCTTGGCATAGTTTATCACGCTGCAGATCTATTCAGCCCATATGCACAAATCAGCCAAGGTTTTAAAGCGCCAACGGTGTACGACTTGTACTACCACTACAGTGAAGGTGCCATTTTTGAAGGTAATCCTGATCTTGAAGCGGAAGAAAGCTTGTCTTATGAGCTCGGTTTCCGGGGTGAAAACCAACGTCTGCAGTATGAAGTGAGTGCGTTTTATAACGACTATAAGAACTTCATCACCAGTGACAAGATTGGTGAAGAAGCAGACAAAGATGTCATCACGATGGAAAACCTTGATGAAGCCGAAATTTATGGGGCGGAGTTTGCAACAACAGTATTAGGGCCCCAAGGTATCTATAGTCGTTTAAGTCTTGCTTATGCCAAAGGCAAAGATAAAAAAACGGGTCACCAATTAGACTCGGTAGCACCGTTCACCGCTAATATAGGCATTGGCTACACGGCTAACAGTGAAAAGTATGGTGCATTGTTGAACTACAAGTGGGTAGCGAAGAAAGACGAGTGGCAAGATGAAGACAATATTGACGCGCCTTCGTATAACATCGTCGATCTGACCGCTTACTATCGTCCAATGCAGGATATGACGCTGCGTGCGGGGCTCTTCAACGTCTTTGATGAAAAGTACTGGTTGTACAAAGATCTGAAAGGTGAAGACGAAGGGCTGGATGATTTCGATACCCAAGCTGGGCGTAACTGGGGGATCAGCATGGAATACAACTTCTAACCTGTTTTCGCCGGAGTAATTTTAAGGGCACAAGATGTGCCCTTTTTTAATTATCCGCACCAGAAAAATACCAACTAGACTATAAAAGTGAACGCTCAAAGAGGTGGGAGGGCACAGTATGGAAATTCAACCGCATACGATTCCGGAACTGTTTAGCCAACTTGGATTGGGTAGTAGTGATGATGAAATTCGAGATTTCGTTGAACACCATAATGGTTTAGTGGTTGGCACGGCGCTGCATGAAGCGTTTTTCTGGAGCGCATCACAAGCGGCATTTTTAAAAGAAGCAATTGAAGATGATGCCGACTGGGCAGAAGTTGTCGATCAACTTGATGTCATGCTAAGGCACTGATTCAGTGCCTTAACTATCGTTTTTAAAGTCATTCTTATCGAGCTCGTAGCGTTGCATTTTGTCGTAGAGTGTCTTTCTCGCAAGCTGTAGTTTTTCCATCGTAATTTTGATGCTGCCACCGGTATCATTCAGCGCTTGTTCGATTAAGCTTCTTTCATACTCCGCAACTAACTCTGCTAATCCGCGCTGTACATCATCGGCATTACTTACACCATCTTCTTGGATCAGCTTACCTAGCAATACAAATCGTTCGGCTGTGTTTCTTAGCTCTCTCACATTACCGGGCCAATCGTGCCTAAGAAGTTGTTGAAGGGCGCTTTCTGGCAAAGCGGGGGCGGTTTTACCGTAACGTGCGGCGGCGACTAAAAGGAAGTGGTGGAATAGGGTTGCAATGTCTTCTTTTCGTGCCCTGAGCGGTGGTAGGTCAAGGGTGACGATATTTAGCCGGTAATACAGATCTTCTCTAAATGTTCCTTCGGCTGAAGCTTGTTTGAGATCGACTTTGGTTGCGGCGATCACTCGGATATCAATTGGAATCAGTTCATTTGAGCCAACACGTTCAATCACGCGCTCTTGCAGAACCCTAAGTAAGCGAATTTGAGCTTGAAGTGGCATGGATTCGATTTCATCCAGAAAAAGTGTGCCTCCATGAGCGTGCTCAAACTTACCCACCCGTTTTTTATCAGCGCCGGTAAATGCCCCTTTCTCGTGTCCAAATAATTCACTTTCAATCAGGTTTTCGGCAACGGCACCACAATTAATCGCGACAAAGTTTTTTTCTCGACGTTGACTTTGCTCGTGGATAGAACGTGCGAACAGCTCTTTACCCGTACCCGTTTCACCAAATAGCAAAATATCTGCGTGGGTATCTGCAATATGGGCGACGGTTTCACGCAGATTTTGAATAGCGGGAGTATCTCCAATGATTCTAGGGCCGAGTGTCTGGCTTGCTTTTAAATTACGTTTCAGCGCTTGGTTTTCTAAAGTCAGTTCACGCTTTTCTAGGGCACGATTGGTCGTGTCGATCAAGCGCTCAATGGCAAAGGGTTTTTCAATAAAGTCATACGCGCCACTGCGCAGCGCATTGACTGCCATGGAGATATCACCATGACCTGTGATCAAAATAACCGGAACTTCACCGTCTTGATGCAAAATTGAAGAGAGTAGGTTTTCACCAGAAATACCGGGTAAACAAATATCGCTGATGACTACCTTGGGCATGCCATGTTGTTTGATTGCCAATAATGCTTGTTCAGCATCCGCAAAAAAACAGGCATTAATCTCTTCTAATTCGAAACTTTGTGCGATTGCTGTGCGGATATCGCTTTCATCATCAATAAAAAAAACGTCGTACATCATGCGTCCTTTCTTGGCAGTGTTAAGGTAAATCGAGCACCACCCATTGGGTTGTGACTCACACTTAAATCGCCGTTCATGGCTTGTAAAATTTGTTGTGAGATCGAGAGGCCCAAACCAAGTCCATTCTTCTTGGTGGTATAGAAAGGTTCAAACAATCTTTCTATTTTCTCTTTGGCAATCCCGGGGCCATTATCATCAATATGGATCAAAACAAGGGATGCTTCGACATCACAACTCACAATAACAACACGTTCAATTTGTTCAGCTACGGCTTGCAGCGCATTGTTTACGAGGTTAATGACCACTTGCTCTAACTGAATCGGGTTAACCTCTACTTGAATATCATTAGGGTAGGGGGCGAGTGTAAATTGCACGCGGCTGGATTTAATTTGTGGTGCAAGCAACTCTTCTGCTGATCTTAACACCGTCCCAATAGTAACCAAATGACGTTCGCTGGACTCAGATTTACGTGCGAATGATTTTAATTGATCGCTGATTTTAGCCATTCTGTCGGTTAGCTTAGAAATCCGTTCGAGGTTTTCATCAACACGGTCAAACTTGTCACGGTTAAGAAAGCGACGACCATTATCCGCAAAGCTACGAATGGCCGCGAGTGGATTATTCAGCTCGTGACTGATGCTAGCGGACATTTGCCCAAGAATTGCCAGCTTGGCTGCTTGGATGAGTTCATCTTGGGTTTGTCGCAAAGCATGTTCGGTTTTGGTTCGTTCATGTACTTGCGCTTGTAACTCAGCGGTGCGTTCCATGACGAGAAACTCGAGCTTCTGCTTTGCTTCGGACTGCAATTGTTCAAACTGTCGTTGTTTGAGCTGTCGATGGTGTAGCAACAACATCACCAAGTAGCCAATGACAAACACCATGCTGAGTACCAAAGCAAAGCCAGCTGTTGCCCAAAACAAATGCATCTTGGGGGTGAGCACACGGATATTAAGCTGCAAGGCGGGAAGTGGACGTGTCGAAATGATGAAATCTCCATTTAACCAACCTTGGTAAGGGTTGATTAACTCAGTAACTGGTTTGGATAGATCACCAACAAGGCCAAGAGAGCGTATTGGTTTGTCGAGGTATTGGCGGCTGTTGAGAATGGTGTTTCGCTCGGCCTCATTTAATGTGGTTAAGCTTTTAAATAACCATTGACTGTTACTCGACATAAAAATCACATTCAGTGGGTCGGTTGCCACAAAGTAACTTTGCTTACTTTTCCAATTCTCTTCTATTGCGGAAAGATCCATTTTTATGACGATGACACCAATGATCTCCGCCGCGTAAATTACGGGGTAGGAGTAGTAATACCCACGTTGTCCCGATGTCGAGCCGAGCGCGTAGTATTGGCTTGCCTTGCCCGTGATAGCATTTGCAAAATAAGGACGCCAAGCAAAGTTTCGTGAAATGAAAGAGCGTGGCAGGTTCCAATTGCTTGTTGCAATGGTGGTGCCGATATTGTCTAGCAAGTAGGTATCTGCGGCTTGTATGACATTGTTGACTTGCTGCAAATAGCGATTGGTGATCTCGATTTGTGCTGGGTTATTGGCATCAAGCAATGCTTGGACAAGCTCTTTATCTTTTGACAGTAACTGAGGAAGGTGGGCGTACTTATCGAGCTTGGCTGAAATATGGCTGGCAAAACGATCCAACTGCGCTTGATGTTCATCCAATAACGACTGAAACTGATAGCTCCAATAGAAGTGACAACCAAGCACCAAGAACAGGAGATACAGCGTCAGGAGATAAAAACGAGCCCGGCGAAATGTCACTATACTGGTCCTTCCGTTGTATCAAAATCTACCTTCATAGGGTAAGTTTTTTTGTTACAAAGGTGTTTAAAAAGATTACGAAATTGCGCGACAAAACAGGACTTAGATCTCTTTTTAGTTTTTAATTTAAAAAAAAGCCTAGTTTCTCTTGAAAAACAGATTAATGTCCCCATTTCTGTGAACATTGCCAGCTTAATTGCTCGTTTTAGTAGCAGTTAAGTGAGAATTTAGGAGTTTACGCACCCTATATCTTGGTTCGGCTCGACAGCTTAGAGCTTGGCCGTTAGAATGCTGCGTCTAAATTTTTATCCTGAGACTAATCGGAGATACCTTTGAACCCAATTAGGGTGAATAAAGATATCGCTAATTAGTACGATAGCTGAATCATCAACTATCGATTCTCTATTTATATAGGTGCTCTTGGAGTACGAATAAGGATGTGGTTACGCGAATTATGCGTGACCCATATGCTCAGCTTCGCTGAGCCAGTTTTGAGGTTAAAGAACAATGCAAGTTACTGTTGAAACGCTAGAAGGCCTAGAGCGCCGTCTAAACATTACTGTTCCTGCTGCTAACATCGAAGATGCTGTAACAGCGGAACTACGCAACATCGCAAAAAACCGTCGTTTCGATGGTTTCCGTAAAGGTAAAGTGCCTCTAAAAATGGTTGCGAAGATGTACGGCAAAGCAGTACGTCAAGACGTTCTAGGTGAAGTAATGCAACGCCACTTCATCGAAGCGATCGTTAAAGAAAAAATCAACCCAGCTGGCGCACCTACATTTGCACCAGTAGAAAACAAAGAAGGTGAAGACCTTGTTTTCAACGCGACTTTTGAAGTTTACCCAGAAGTTGAACTAAAAGGTCTTGAAACTATCGCAGTTGAAAAACCACTGACTGAAGTAAAAGATGCAGACGTAGAAGAGATGATCGAAACGCTACGTAAACAACAAGCATCTTGGGCTGAAGTTGAAGAAGCAGCAGAAGCTGGTAAGCGTGCAACTATCGACTTCGTTGGCTCTATCGACGGTGAAGAGTTTGAAGGCGGTAAAGCTGAGAACTTCCCTCTAGAGATGGGTGCTGGCCGCATGATCCCTGGTTTTGAAGACGGTATCGCAGGTAAGACTGCTGGTATGGAATTTGAAATCGACGTAACTTTCCCAGAAGATTACCACGCTGAAAACCTAAAAGGTAAAGCGGCTAAGTTTGCTATCAAAGTAAACAAAGTAGAAGCTCGTGAACTTCCAGAAATTAACGATGAGTTCGTTGCTAAGTTTGGTGTTGCAGAAGGCGGTGTTGACGCACTTAAAGCTGAAGTTCGTAAGAACATGGAACGCGAACTTAAGCAAGCTGTTAAAAACCGCATCAAAGAGCAAGCGATTGACGGTCTAGTTAAAGAAAACGACATCGATGTTCCTGCTGCACTTATCGATCAAGAAATCGGTACACTACGTCAGCAAGCAGCTCAACGTTTCGGTGGTAACCCAGAAGCAGCAGCTCAACTACCACGTGAATTGTTCGAAGAGCAAGCAAAACGTCGTGTAATGGTTGGTCTTCTACTAGGTGAAGTGATCAAGTCTGAAGAGCTAAAAGCTGATGAAGACAAAGTGAAAGCACTTATCGAAGAGATGGCAACTGCTTACGAAGATCCATCAGAAGTTGTTGCTTACTACGAGCAAAACGAACAGATGATGAACAACATGCGTAACGTTGCTCTAGAAGAGCAAGCTATCGACGCGATCATCGCTAAAGCACAGGTTACTGAAAAAGACGTTAGCTTCAACGAGCTAATGAACCAACCTGCTGCTCAATAAGCAATATCTTGCGTAGAAAAGTTGACTAACCGTTAACTATTCTGCTAACAATGGTCCGTATGATACACATCATCCGGGCCATTTATTTTAGGGATATAAGAATATGAGCTACCAAGAAAAAAATGCAATGTCGCCAATTTTAGACGCGCTAGTACCCATGGTGGTGGAACAAACTTCCCGTGGTGAACGTTCTTACGATATTTACTCTCGTTTGCTAAAAGAGCGTGTGATTTTCTTAACCGGTCAAGTAGAAGACCACATGGCAAACCTTGTCGTTGCTCAGCTGCTTTTCCTTGAGTCTGAAAATCCAGACAAAGACATCTTCCTATACATTAACTCGCCAGGTGGTAGCGTAACAGCAGGTATGTCTATCTACGACACAATGCAGTTTATCAAACCAAATGTGAGCACAGTGTGTATGGGCCAAGCGTGTTCAATGGGCGCATTCCTATTAGCAGGTGGTGCACCAGGTAAACGTTATGTATTACCAAATTCACGTGTGATGATCCACCAACCTCTCGGTGGTTTCCAAGGTCAGGCATCTGATATTCAGATCCATGCGCAAGAAATTCTGACAATTAAACAGAAGCTGAATAAGTTGCTGGCTGAACACACGGGGCAGCCTCTGGAAATCATTGAAAGAGATACTGATCGCGACAACTTTATGTCTGCCGATCAAGCAGTAGAATATGGTTTAGTGGACGCGGTTTTAACACATCGCGGTGAATGATCTGAGCCAAATTGTTTAGCGCAATTCGGTTTAAATTGATATACACTCAAATCATAGATAGTAAAGGCTAAGAGGTTAGCGAATGACTGATAAAAGCAAAGAGAGCGGTAGTAGTAAACTTCTTTACTGCTCTTTCTGCGGTAAAAGCCAGCACGAAGTTCGCAAGCTAATCGCCGGTCCTTCCGTATACATTTGTGATGAATGTGTCGACTTATGTAACGACATTATTCGCGAAGAAATCAAAGATGTTCTGCCGAAAAAACAATCTGAAGCGTTGCCAACGCCTAAAGAAATTCGTGAACATCTTGACGATTATGTGATTGGCCAAGATTACGCAAAGAAAGTGCTAGCGGTTGCCGTTTATAACCACTATAAGCGTTTACGAAATGGAGACACAACGAGTGAAGGGGTAGAGCTTGGTAAAAGTAATATCCTGCTAATTGGTCCAACAGGTAGTGGTAAAACACTTCTGGCAGAGACCCTCGCTCGTTTCCTCGATGTACCATTCACAATGGCGGATGCTACCACACTAACCGAAGCTGGTTATGTGGGTGAAGATGTTGAAAACATCATTCAAAAGCTTCTGCAAAAATGTGACTACGACGTAGCGAAAGCCGAGCGCGGTATTGTGTACATCGATGAAATCGACAAGATTTCTCGTAAAGCAGAAAACCCATCTATCACTCGAGACGTGTCGGGTGAAGGTGTACAGCAAGCATTGTTGAAACTTATTGAAGGTACGGTTGCATCGGTTCCGCCACAAGGTGGTCGTAAGCATCCACAACAAGAATTCTTACAAGTCGATACTTCTAAGATCTTGTTCATTTGTGGTGGTGCATTTGCCGGTCTCGATAAAGTTATCGAGCAACGTGTTGCAACGGGTACTGGTATCGGTTTTGGTGCCGAAGTACGCTCAAAAGATGAGTCAAAATCACTCAGCGATCTATTCCAGAAAGTGGAACCTGAAGACTTAGTGAAATACGGTTTGATTCCAGAGTTCATTGGTCGTCTTCCTGTGACTACCACTTTGACCGAACTGGATGAAGACGCATTGATTCAAATTCTTTGCGAACCAAAGAATGCACTGACCAAACAGTATGCTGCACTATTTGAATTAGAAGATGCTGAACTTGAGTTCCGTGAAGACGCTTTACGCGCCATTGCTAAAAAAGCAATGGAACGTAAGACAGGAGCTCGTGGCCTTCGTTCAATTCTTGAAGGTGTGTTGCTTGAAACTATGTATGAGCTGCCATCAACCACCGATGTAAGTAAAGTGGTTATTGATGAATCAGTGATCAATGGTGAATCGGAACCATTGCTGATTTACAGCAATACAGACAACCAAGCCGCAGGCGCTGAATCTTAATTTCACATCAAATTGTAAAGGAGGTATCAAATACCTCCTTTTTTTTATTCTTCCATTGAATCCAACTAATTAGCCCCCATATACTGCTCATAAGACTAAGCGGAAGAGAGAATAATATGAACTTGGAACGTTCCGAACGTATCGAGATCCCTGTACTACCTCTAAGAGATGTAGTCGTTTACCCGCACATGGTAATTCCTTTGTTTGTTGGCCGAGAAAAATCCATTGCTTGCCTTGAAGCTGCGATGGATAACAACAAACAAGTACTGCTTGTGGCACAAAAGCAAGCGGATACCGATGAGCCATCAAAAGACGATCTATTCGAAGTTGGTACCATAGCGACGATACTACAGTTGTTAAAGTTACCTGATGGTACCGTAAAGGTGTTGGTAGAAGGTCAACAACGAGCAAAGATTCATCAATTTATCGACAACGACTTTTTTGTCGCTGACGCTGAGTACTTAGTGACATCTGAACTTGATGAACGTGAGCAAGAAGTGATTGTTCGCAGTGCCATCAACCAGTTTGAAGGTTTCATTAAGCTTAATAAGAAGATCCCACCAGAAGTACTGACCTCACTAAACGGTATTGATGAAGCCGCCCGCTTAGCCGATACCATCGCTGCTCACATGCCGCTTAAACTGGCGGACAAGCAGAAAGTTTTGCAACTACTTGATGTGACAGAGCGTCTTGAATTTCTGATGGGGCAAATGGAGTCAGAAATCGATCTGCTTCAAGTCGAAAAACGTATTCGTGGTCGCGTGAAAAAGCAAATGGAAAAATCTCAGCGCGAATACTACCTGAATGAGCAGATGAAGGCGATTCAGAAAGAACTGGGTGAAAGCGAAGATGGTGTAGATGAGTTCGAAGTTCTGAAGCAAAAGATCGAAGACTCAAAAATGCCACAAGAAGCTCGTGAGAAGACTGAACAAGAGCTACAAAAGCTTAAAATGATGTCTCCGATGTCTGCTGAAGCTACCGTGGTTCGTGGCTACATCGACTGGATGGTTGGAGTTCCTTGGAATAAGCGTTCTAAGGTTAAGAAGAATCTCGCAAAAGCGGAAGAAATCTTAAACGAAGACCATTATGGTCTTGAGCGTGTGAAAGAGCGAATTCTTGAGTATCTTGCAGTTCAAAACCGTATTAACAAACTTAAAGGACCTATTTTATGTTTGGTCGGTCCTCCAGGTGTCGGTAAAACTTCTTTAGGACGCTCCATCGCTGCGGCTACAGGTCGTAAATATACGCGTATGGCATTGGGCGGCGTACGTGATGAGGCTGAAATTCGAGGCCACCGTCGTACTTATATTGGTTCTATGCCGGGTAAGTTGATCCAGAAGATGTCGAAAGTTGGTGTGAAAAATCCACTGTTCCTTTTAGATGAAATCGACAAGATGTCTTCAGATATGCGTGGCGATCCATCTTCAGCTCTGCTTGAAGTTCTGGATCCGGAACAAAACAATGCGTTTAACGATCACTATTTAGAAGTTGATTATGACCTATCTGATGTGATGTTCGTGGCAACGTCGAACTCGATGGACATTCCCGGGCCGCTACTAGACCGTATGGAAGTGATTCGTCTATCTGGCTACACAGAAGACGAGAAACTGAACATCGCGAAGCGTCACCTTGTTGAGAAGCAAGTGAAACGTAATGGTTTGAAGCCAAATGAAATCACGATCGAAGACTCAGCGATTATCGGCATTATTCGTTACTACACGCGTGAAGCGGGTGTGCGTAGTCTAGAGCGTGAAATTTCTAAGATCTGCCGTAAAGCAGTGAAGAATATCTTGCTGGATACGAGCCTGAAATCCGTCACAGTAACGATGGATAACCTTAAAGAATATCTAGGCGTTCAACGTCATGATTTCGGGAAAGCGGACGACAGCAACCGTATCGGTCAAGTAACAGGTCTAGCTTGGACGCAAGTTGGCGGTGACCTTTTAACGATCGAAACGGAAGCGATGCCGGGTAAAGGAAAGCTGACACAAACTGGTTCTCTTGGTGATGTCATGAAAGAGTCTATCCAAGCGGCAATGACGGTAGTACGTTCACGTGCAGAGAAACTGGGTATCAACTCAGATTTTTATGAAAAACGTGATATCCACGTACATGTACCAGAAGGTGCAACACCGAAAGATGGTCCAAGTGCCGGTATTGCAATGTGTACTGCGCTAGTTTCTAGCTTAACGGGTAACCCAGTAAAGGCGGAAGTGGGCATGACAGGTGAAATTACTCTACGTGGTGAAGTTCTACCTATCGGTGGTCTGAAAGAGAAGCTCTTAGCAGCACATCGTGGCGGCATAAAAACGGTTCTCATTCCAAAGGACAATGAACGTGATCTGGAAGACATTCCGGACAATGTTATTGCTGACTTAAAGGTAATTCCAGTTCAATGGATCGATGAGGTATTGAAGGTTGCACTCGAAAAAGAGCCTTCAGGCGTTGAATTTACTAGTGCAAAATAGTGATGTGTAGCAAAAATAAGTAAAAGATTACGCTGATAAGTCGAAAAAGTCTTGTCAGCTTTTTTTTGTAGAGCTAACGTTACCAACTATAGCTTGAAGCCTTGCTGGACTTGGCTTCAAGCTAGATACAAAACCGAAATGGAACAAAAGCTATCTTTAAAAAATAATAATAGGTAGCATAAAGGGGAATCACAGTGAATAAAACACAATTAGTAGAAAAAATTGCAGAGAATGCAGATCTTTCTAAAGCATCAGCAGGTCGTGCTTTAGACGCAGTAATTGAAGCCGTAAGCGATACGCTTAAGTCTGGTGATCAAGTTGCTCTTGTTGGCTTTGGTACTTTCAGTGTACGTACACGTGCTGCACGTACTGGTCGTAATCCAAAAACAGGTGAAGAAATTCAGATTGCTGAAGCTAAAGTACCATCTTTCAAAGCTGGTAAAGCACTAAAAGACGCTTGTAACTAATTTATCGCTTCTTTTTTCGAGTATTTTCGAACCTTTTTAAAATATGCGCATCATACTGATGCGCATTTCTTTTTCTGGTATTATCGCGCTATTAATTTTTTATTTTTAACGTATGTCGTGTTAGCAGCGGTTAATACGAGTTTTATGCGGAGAGTGGCTTAAGTATGATGGAGCGATTACGCGAAGGCGTTAACAGCATCGCCGTTAAAATTATTCTGGGACTTATCATCCTATCGTTTGTATTTGCTGGTGTAGGTAGTTACCTCGTTTCTGGAGGTAATAACGCAGCTGCAAAAGTTGGTAACACAGAGATTGCTCGAGGTGAGTTTGAACAAGCTTATCAAAATGAGCGCAATCGTATGCAAAGCCAGTTAGGGGATTACTTTTCAAACTTGCTTGGGGACCCAAGCTATATTGAGTCTTTCCGTCGTTCTGTGCTTGATCGCATGGTAAATGATGTGTTGCTTGAACAGCATGCAGAATCACTGGGACTACGTGTAAGCGATGCTCAAGTACGCCAGATGATTTTGGATATGCCACAATTTCAAGTAGAAGGTAAGTTTGACCAAGAAATTTACCAATCTGCCCTTCGTCGAGCAGGATTCTCTGCAGAAAGTTTTGCTGAATATCTGCGTGGTGATTTGGTTCGCAACCAGCTGCTAACAGCAATTCAGGGTAGTGATTTCTCACTGCCAGGTGAAGTCAATGCACAGAGTAAATTGCTAACTCAAACTCGTGATGTTCGAACTGTAAAATTATCGCTAGCTGATTTTGCGAGCAAAGTTGAGTTATCAGAAGATGAGATTCAGCAATATTACGAGCAAAACCCTGAACGTTACACTCGTCCTGAACAGGCTAAAATTGCATATGTTGAGCTTTCGGCTGAGCAGTTGAAATCAGCTATTTCTGTTTCTGATGAAGAAGCAAAGAAATATTATGATGAGCACCTTGATAAATATTCATCAGAAGAGCAACGTAAAGTTAGTCACATTCTAATTGAAGGGGACGATGAAACTAAGGCTCAAGCAATTCTAGATGACTTGAATGCTGGTGCTGATTTTGCGAAATTGGCTGAAGAAAAATCGAACGACTTTGGTAGTGCAGAAGAAGGTGGTTCACTAGGTTGGATCGAACGTGACGTGATGGATCCTGCGTTTGAAAAAGCGGCTTTTGCTCTAGAGAATGTTGGTGATGTTTCTGGCTTAGTTAAATCAGATTTTGGTTACCACATTATTAAGCTTGACGAGCTCAAAGATTCAGTTGCTAAACCTTTTGATGAAGTTGCATCTGACATCAAACAAGAGTTGAAAGATCAGCAAGCTGTTGATCAATTCTATGAGCTGCAGAGTGAATTAGAGAAAATTGCGTTTGAGTACCCAGATTCACTAGATGATGCAGCTAAAGCAGTAAGCCAACCGATTCATACAACTGACTTTATTTCTCAAGCAGACGCACCTGAGCTGTTAAAAACTCCAGCTGTAATGCAAGCTATTCTGAGTCCTGAAGTTAAAGAAGACGGTCTAAACTCAGAAGTCATCGAAGTTGCCCCTGAACACATTATTGTTGTTCGCGTGGAAGACGTTCGTGATGAAATGGTATTGCCTTTAAATGATGTGCGTGAGCAAGTTGTTGCCCAACTATCTAAAGTAAAAGGTGAACAACAAGCGCTTGAACTGGCTACAGGGTTAGTGGCTGAGCTTAAGGAAGGTAAGCGAACACTTCTTAATGAAAAAGGCCTTGAGTTCGGTGATGTAGAGAAGTTAGATCGTAGCTCTCCTTTGGCTGACGTTGTATTCGCGATGAGCAAGCCAGAAGAGGGTAAGGTTGAGTTTGCTCAAGCTAAAGACTTTAATGGTGATATCGTCGTTATAGAACTAGCAAAAGTAGAGGCCTCTGCAGATGCACAATATAATGACCAAATTGGTACACAATTGACTCAGATGAACGCACAGCAAGATCTAGCTGGTTTGTTGAGCATCCTACGCCACACTATTGATATCGAATACTACATCGTGAACCAATAACGATTTCAATGTAATTGATAAGTAAATTAAAACGGGCTGCATTTGCAGCCCGTTTTGTTTTTATTTTGTGTTGATACTTCCAAATGCAAGACATGGTTATGTTGGCACTACCTCTGTGTCATGAAAAAGGAAGCAATATGAAAATCAAAAACTATTTGGTTGGTCTGGTGATCGTTTTGGGGCTGCTTAGTGGGATGGCTTATGCGACAGATAAAGCAACCGATAAATATGAAGGTATAGAGCTGACGGTTAACGTTAATTCTGCTTCAGCTGAGGAAATCGCTGCATTATTGAAAGGTATTGGTTTGAAAAAAGCTCAGCGAATTGTCGAATATCGAGAACTGAACGGTCATTTTTCGAAAGTTGAAGACTTGGCAAATGTAAAAGGTATCGGTAGTGGTACGCTCGAAAAAAATAAAGAGCGTATCAAGTTGTAAAACACTATAGGGCGGGGGAATCATTGAGTTCCTCCGCTTATAAGTAAATTCTTTATATTCCTCGCTAGCACCATTCTCCCAATGCCTTTATACTTTCCCGCTTGAAAAGTCTGGCCTCCAACGAGGTAGATCATCAACTAAATTGGAGTAAAACATGTCTTCTCACACACCGGTAGTCACTGTGGATGGCCCAAGTGGTGCAGGCAAAGGCACACTTTGTATGCTATTGGCTAAAAAGCTAGGATTTCAATTGCTCGATTCAGGCGCTATTTATCGAGTGCTTGCACTTGCTGCAATCCATCATGGTGTTGATATCAACTCAGAAGATGCGTTAGTACCTCTAGCTACTCACCTAGATGTTCAGTTTATCGCAGAAGGTGATTTGGTTAAGGTTATTCTTGAAGGTGAGGATGTGTCCGGTGAGCTACGTAAAGAAGAAACGGGTATGGCTGCGTCAAAAGTAGCTGCTTTCCCAAGGGTACGAGAAGCTCTACTACGAAGACAAAGAGCATTTGCCGAGGGCGTTGGTCTTGTTGCTGATGGCCGTGATATGGGGACGGTTGTTTTCCCTCAAGCCGAAGTGAAAATTTTCCTTGATGCAAGCGCTGAAGAGCGAGCGAATCGCCGCCTTAAACAGTTGCAAGGCAAAGGGTTAGATGTTAAATTTGACGACCTTTTGAGCGAGATCCAAGAGCGAGATCACAGAGATCGTAATCGCTCGGTCGCGCCATTGCGTCCCGCTGAGGATGCACTTTTGCTGGATTCCACTACGATGAGTATCGACGAAGTAGTAGAAAAAGCACTACAATATATCGAATCTAAGCTAGTAGCTTAAGGGCTGCTAGGTCAGAGCGTTGGCCGCAAGGATGATGGCTGGCGAAGTTAATAACCCCATGTGGTAGGAAACCCGTGGACGTTTAATTTATTGAAGATTAAATAAATGACTGAATCTTTTGCTCAACTCTTTGAAGAGTTTCTAAACGAGACTGAATTCCAACAAGGTACTATCGTTAAAGGTACTGTAGTAGCTATCGAGAACGGTTTCGTTCTTGTTGACGCTGGTCTTAAGTCTGAGTCTGCAATCCCTGCTGAACAATTCAAGAACGCTGCTGGCGAACTTGAAGTTGAAGTTGGTTCTGAAGTAGACGTAGCTCTAGACGCTGTTGAAGACGGTTTCGGTGAAACTCAGCTTTCTCGTGAGAAAGCGAAGCGTCACGAAGCTTGGATCGTTCTTGAGAAAGCTTACGAAGAAGCTGAAACTGTTGTTGGTATCATCAACGGTAAAGTTAAAGGCGGTTTCACTGTTGAACTAAACGGTATCCGTGCTTTCCTTCCTGGTTCTCTAGTAGACGTACGTCCTATCCGTGACACTGCTCACCTAGAAAACAAAGAGCTAGAGTTCAAAGTTATCAAACTTGACCAGAAGCGCAACAACGTAGTTGTTTCTCGTCGCGCAGTTATCGAATCTGAAAACAGCGTTGAACGTGATGAACTTCTAGAAACTCTACAAGAAGGTTCTGAAGTTAAAGGTATCGTTAAGAACCTTACTGACTACGGTGCGTTCGTAGATCTAGGCGGTGTTGACGGCCTTCTACATATCACAGATATGGCTTGGAAGCGTGTTAAACACCCATCTGAGATCGTAAACGTTGGTGATGAAATCCTAGTTAAAGTCCTTAAGTTCGATCGTGAGCGCACTCGTGTGTCACTAGGTCTTAAGCAGCTAGGTGAAGATCCATGGGTAGCAATCGCTAAGCGTTACCCAGAAGGTCACAAACTATCTGGTCGCGTTACTAACCTAACTGACTACGGCTGTTTCGTTGAAATCGAAGAAGGCGTTGAAGGTCTAGTACACGTTTCAGAAATGGATTGGACTAACAAGAACATCCACCCATCTAAAGTTGTTAATGTTGGCGACGAAGTTGAGGTTATGGTTCTTGAGATCGACGAAGAACGTCGTCGTATTTCTCTAGGTCTGAAACAGTGTAAAGCTAACCCATGGCAGTCATTCGCTGAAGCACAAGCTAAAGGCGACAAAGTAACTGGTAAGATCAAGTCTATCACTGACTTCGGTATCTTCATCGGTCTAGAAGGCGGCATCGACGGTCTAGTTCACCTATCTGACATCTCTTGGAACGTTCCAGGTGAAGAAGCTGTACGTGAGTATAAGAAAGGTGACGAGATCTCTGCAGTTGTTCTAGCAGTAGACGCAGAGCGTGAGCGTATCTCTCTAGGCGTTAAGCAAATGGAAAATGACCCATTCAATGCTTACGTATCTGAGAAGAAGAAAGGTGCTCTAGTTAACGGTACTGTTACTTCTGTTGACGCTAAAGGCGCGACAATCGAACTAGAAGAAGGCGTTGAAGGTTACATCCGTGCGTCTGAAGTAGCTCGTGACCGCGTTGAAGATGCTTCTCTAATCCTAAGTGTTGGTGACAGCGTTGAAGCGAAGTTCACAGGTGTTGACCGTAAGAACCGCGTAATCAACCTATCTATCAAAGCTAAAGACGAAGCTGAAGAGCAAGAAGCAATGGCTTCACTGAACAAGCAAGATGATGCTTCATTCGGTAACGCTATGGCTGACGCTTTCAAAGCAGCTAAAGGCGAGTAATTTACTCTGCTAAAGCCAGAAAAAAGGAGCCGAAAGGCTCCTTTTTTATCGAATGACGTAGAACAATACTAATTCCAATAACGTTAGAGTTGTGAGAACAGTCACTTCGCACAAACCACATTTTGATTAAATTTTGACTAGAATTTAAAGCAAGTGTTTGTTGGAATTGGTATTACTTACTATAATAAGTGATAAATTACTCTATGAGGGAAACTATGACTAAGTCTGAATTAATAGAAAGACTCTGTGCTGAACAAACTCACCTTTCAGCGAAAGAGATCGAAGACGCAGTGAAAGATATCCTAGAACATATGGCGACGACTCTAGAGCGTGGTGACAGAATCGAAATCCGAGGTTTTGGTAGTTTCTCTCTGCATTATCGTGAGCCACGTGTTGGGCGCAATCCAAAAACTGGTGATAAAGTGGAGCTTGAAGGAAAATTTGTTCCTCACTTTAAGCCAGGAAAAGAGCTGAGAGAGCGCGTTAATCTAGGCTAATCTTATTTAAGAGACATGTGAAGCGGCATACTTTTGGTATGCCGCTTTTTTATCATGGAGAAAGCGCTGAAATCATGGTTTGTTTCAAGCTTTTACTGCATAATCGTAGCGGCAATTACTGGAAAGGTGATGGACTATGAAAATTATAAAAATTGTTATCGCGCTTGCGCTATTTCTTATTGCTTTAGCATTAGGCTCTCAAAATCAAGCGGTGGTAACGTTTAACTATCTTATTGCACAAGGCGATTTCCACTTATCTACATTACTTGGCGGAGTATTCGTGGTAGGATTTGCACTGGCTTGGGCGATTTTTGGTAGCTTACATCTAAAATCTCGACTGCAAATTCGTAAGCTGAATAAGCAACTAAATAAGCTATCCGCCTCACAGCCTATTGAAGAAAATAAAGCGTAATCAAAGTTATAGGTAGGCTTTTCACTCAATGCTGGAAATACTCTTCTTGTTGTTGCCGATTGCTGCAGCTTATGGCTGGTATATGGGTAATCGCAGTGCTCAGCAAGACAAGCAGAAGCAATCCCATCAAATATCCCGTCAGTATGTGACGGGATTAAACTTGCTGCTTTCTGATCAATCCGATAAAGCTGTTGACCACTTTATTGAATTGTTGCAAGTTGACAACGACACGATTGATACTCACTTGGCTCTAGGCAACCTATTCCGCTCCCGGGGAGAGGTTGACCGCGCGATCCGTATTCACCAAAATCTAATCTCTCGTTCTGGTCTGACTATTGACCAAAAAAACATCGCGCTCCAACAACTTGCCAAAGATTACATGGCGTCAGGGTTTCTCGACCGAGCAGAACGTATTTTCGAACAGTTGGTCGATGAACCCGATCACAAAGAAGCGGCTCTGCAACAGTTAGTGGCGATTTATCAACAGACAAGAGAATGGAATAAAGCCATTCATTACGCGTCACTGCTTGTTAAATTAGGCAGAAAGCGAATGAAAACATCAATTGCCCATTTCTGCTGTGAACTAGCAATGCAAGAAAAAGCTGATGGGAATGATGCGAAAGCCATTCAATACTTCAAACGTGCGTTAGATGAAGATGCAAAATGTGCTCGTGCTAGCATCGCTTTGGGTAAGCTATACCTAGAGAACGAAGATTACACCAACACCATTAAGTATATGGAGATGGTGCTGGAGCAAGATACCGACTTTATTAGTGAAGTTTTACCAACTTTAGCGGATTGCTATCACCATTTAGGCCGCGAAGATGAACTATTAGATTTTCTGCGCCAGTGTATTGCAAACAAAGCAGGTGTGTCTGCCGAGCTAATGTTGGCTCAACTGGTTGCTCAACATGAAGGTGTTGGTGCAGCTCAAGAACTTCTTACACGTCAGCTAGTGAAAAACCCAACCATGAAGGGCTTTTATCGTTTGATGGACTACCATCTGGCTGATGCAGAAGAAGGACGTGCTAAAGCGAGCTTAGGCACTTTACAGAAGCTCGTTGGAGAACAATTAAAAGTTAAGCCTCATTACCGATGCCGGAAGTGTGGTTTCTCAACTCATTCAATGTATTGGCATTGCCCTTCCTGTAAAGGGTGGGGGACGATTAAGCCAATCCGTGGATTGGATGGTGAATAGTTTTTAATGCAGTTGACAGTTTCTGTCAGCTGCATTTTTTTATGTAAAGATAACCTGTCAGGAGATGAAATGATCGACCAAAAAGTCATTGTTGCGCTGGATTATGATAACCAAGCTGATGCATTAGCCTTTGTAGATAGAATTGATCCATCATCATGTCGCCTTAAAGTGGGCAAAGAGATGTTTACGCTATTTGGTCCTAGTTTCGTTAAAGAGCTACATAAGCGTGGTTTTTCGGTGTTCCTTGACCTCAAATTCCATGATATTCCTAACACATGTTCTAAAGCGGTTCGCGCTGCAGCTGAAATGGGAGTATGGATGGTAAACGTTCATGCTGGAGGTGGTGAGCGCATGATGACGGCCTCACGTGAAATCCTTGAACCTTATGGAAAAGACCGTCCACTACTTATTGGTGTTACGGTTCTTACCAGTATGGAACAGAGTGACTTGGCCGGAATTGGACTTGATATTGCTCCACAAGAGCAAGTTATTCGTTTAGCGAAACTCACAAAGGCTTCAGGATTGGATGGGGTAGTTTGCTCAGCTCAAGAAGCTTCAATGTTAAAGAGTGAGTTAGGTAAAGAGTTCAAACTTATCACGCCAGGAATTCGTCCAGCAGGTGCTGCTGTTGGTGACCAAAAGCGTATTATGACTCCTGTGGATGCAGTTCAGGCAGGATCGGACTATTTGGTTATTGGCCGACCTATTACACAAGCTGCTGATCCTGCAGCTGTTTTAGCCGAGATTAACGCAACACTGGTTTAGTGTAGTTCACATCATATAGATGATGAAATAAAAAGGATGCCTTTGATAAGCATCCTTTTTTATTTAGGCAGGTACGCCACTATGAAACTTAAAGTCATTATCTGGAGAGGAGATTAAATCAGCTTCAAGTTTCCCAAAATAATCCACGCGTTCACTGATATCTCTGCCAGCAATCTCTTCTGCTAATGTTAAGTAATCTTGATAATGCCTTGCTTCAGAACGCAGTAGAGAGACGTAGAATTTGGCAATATCTTCGTCCATATGAGGCGCAAGTTTGGCAAAACGCTCACATGAGCGAGCTTCAATGTAGGCACCAATAATTAATTTATCTATTAATGTTTGCGGTTCATGAGTCGCCATATTACTGATAAGACCTTTTGCGTAACGGCTTGCCTGTACTGGTTCATAAGCAATGCTGCGGTTTTCCATAATTTCTAACACTTGATAGAAGTGGTGTAACTCTTCTTTGATCAGTAATACCATTTTATCAATCAAGTCTTGGCTGTATGAAGAGTTTGACTTTGCCATAATTGCTTTCGAGATATTGCTTTTTCCTTTGAGAGTTTCAAGGCTTCCTGTTTTACGGTAAGCAAAGTCTTCGTAGGGTTTAAACCAATCAAGTAAATTATGAGCGCTTGATTGATCAACTGCGTATTTACGGATCAGGTACATTGCAGATTGCCCTGCTTTTAATTCGCACAATAAATGGTCTATTAAGACAACTTTTAAGTTTTCAGGTTTACGAGCTTCTTCTACCCATGCATCGGGCGTTGAGCATTGTAGGAAGCCATTAATTGGCTCTAGGAGTGACTGGTATTGTTTTAGTTCGATCATTGGGCGGTCACTTTGCAAAAATAAATAGAAAAAAGGTCGCAGATGCGACCTTTTTGAAAGCATGAAGTGGGATTATATTACCACTTTTTCTTTTCACCAAAGAGAACGTCCATATCGTCTTTACGTTCTTTCTGCTCGATCTGTTCAAGCTCTTCAGCACTTTTATTTTGGCGCTTCTGTTCGAGCTCGTCATACATGCCTTGCAGTTTTTCTCTGGCTTGGTTTGAGTAGCTGTCGTTTTTAGAGGCAAGCGCGTCTAAGCCTTTTCGCAGTAACTGAACAGCCGTTCCCGGCTGACCCCTTACAATTGAGTCGTTAGCCCGCTTAATTACGTTTTCAATATTAATACGAATTTGGATTGTTTCTAATCGAGCATTTTCGGCTACATAGGACTGAGTATCAAAGCGACCTTTGTTGTGTTCGCTTCGGATTGTATCACGAAGACGTTTTACCAGTTTCAGCATCACAATGGCTTGCTTGTCGCTGCTAGGAACTTTAAATGCGGTACTTTCGCCACCTTGATAGGTTTCATCCAGCTGCTTAATTTGTTGCTTTACGTGATCTACACGGTGGGCTAACTGCTTATTTTTGGGATCAAGCTGATGCATACTTTCTACGGCATCCAAGATTCGGTTATTCAGGCAGAGCAACAATTCCTTACTGTAAGGAAGGTGGTGTGCATGCCCAATAAGCTCTTCTGTCGCATCGATGATCGTTAAGTAACGTGCACCTTCTTGTTTCTTAGCTGTCTCGACCTTAACTTTGTATTGAAGCATGATGTTGTAGCCAAGGACCAACACTAATAAGATTGCGACTAACGCAATAATTAAACCAATATTCATAAATTCCGTATCTTATGTCTTTAATGGCTAGCAGATAAGGATACACGAATCTTAACTAACACTGCATCCATATTTCGCTCTTTTGTATTATGACTGTTTGCTTCTTGATAATTAAAGAAAATTACCTGACCATCATTCCATAATGAGTCATTGCTTGCAAAATACTTTGTTCTTCGCTCAATTCCTCTCCGAGCTTCTACAAAACAACAAATCCACTATCAATTTTATTCAAGAGGCGTTATAACTAAACATTATAAACTATGTTTGCTCGATATGGGGCGTCGAAAGGGATTACGAGGTCAAGAATGAAGTTACAACAACTGAAGTATATTGTTGAAGTAGTGAACCACAATCTGAATGTGTCTGCGACAGCTGAGAGTCTATATACTTCTCAGCCAGGTATCAGTAAGCAAGTTAGGTTATTAGAAGATGAACTCGGTATCCAAATTTTTGAGCGTAGTGGTAAGCATTTAACTCAAGTGACCTCTGCGGGTGAAGATATTATTCGTATTTCTCAAGAAATCTTATCGCGAGTAGAGAGCATTAAAGCGGTCGCTGGCGAACACACGCACCCAGAAATGGGGACGCTGAATATATCAACTACCCACACTCAAGCACGTTACGCTCTTCCAGAGGTGATCAAAGGCTTCACCGCTCGCTACCCTAAAGTGTCTCTACATATGCATCAAGGCACGCCAACGCAAATGTCTGAAGCTATAGCAAAAGGGACTGCAAACTTTGCTATCGCTACTGAGGCTTTGCACTTGTATCAAGATGCAATTATGCTTCCTTGCTACCATTGGAATCGTTCGATTGTGGTTCCGAAGGATCATGCACTGGCGCAAAAAGAGCATATTACCATTCAAGATCTGGCTTCTTATCCACTCGTTACTTATGTGTTCGGTTTTACGGGGCGATCTGAGTTAGATACAGCATTTAATAAAGTCGGGCTTACGCCACGCGTGGTATTTACAGCAACAGATGCGGATGTGATAAAAACCTATGTACGAATGGGTATTGGGGTGGGTGTCATCGCAAGTATGGCAATCGATCAAGACAAGGATACGGATTTAGTCGCAATTGATGCAAGCCATATCTTTGGGGCAAGTACGACAAGCATTGGCTTCCGTCGAGGCACTTTTTTGCGCTCTTACATGTATGATTTCATGGAGCGTTTTGCTCCTCATTTAACTCGACCTGTTGTTGAGCAAGCCATTTCACTCAAGTCAAATGTTGAAATAGAGGAAATGTTTAAAGACATCGATCTCCCTGTTCGATAGCACTTTTCTTTTCATACCGGTTCCCTCAAAATACACGCCAACTTTTGGGGGAGCCATGAAGTCTGTTTTTATCTCGTTAGATTCACTATTATCACGCTATCAATCGTTGTGGCGTGCTGACCCTTTTTATTCTGCTTGCTCGGGTAAACCTGCTTGGGCTGAGCATTACCCTGAACTCTATCAAGCTTTGTTTAGTTTATCTGACGAAGAAGTAGAACGACTTAAGCATGATGCCTCGGCACTTAATCTATGGTTAACCCAATTTATTCCTGATTTAGCACAACTTGATCAATTGTCTTCTTTACCTTGTCGAGAAGAACATTTGCTTGATTTTTCTTCACGTCGTTATGCAGGTATCCCCGGACGAAAACTAGAGCAAATTGCTTCATTAAGCTATCACGTGATACAGCATCACAAAGGCTCTGAATGGTTGGAGTGGTGCTCAGGGAAGGGGTATTTGGGGCGTTTACTAGCATCTGAAAGTTCAGAACTGGTGACGAGTTTAGAGTACCAAGATGACCTTTGTCAGTCTGGTCAAGCAGAAGCTGACAAACAAAAACTTCCGATGACATTTGTTCAGGGGGATGCGTTAAGCCAACAGGTTGAATCAGTGTTTAACGTCAATCAACATGCTGTAGCACTTCATGCTTGTGGTGATCTACATGTTTCCCTACTTAAGATTGGTACAAAGCTCAGGCTTCCTGCAATATCGATATCACCCTGTTGTTATCACTTGATACAGAATGACGACTATCAGCCTCTGTCGGCTGAAGGGCGCGAGGCTTGTTTGCAACTCAAGCGGCAAGATTTGCGTATACCCTTGCAAGAAACGGTAACGGGAGGCGAACGAGTTAAACGTCACCGCTTTCTTGAAATGAGTTATCGACTGGGATTCGATTTGTTACTTCGCGAACAGTTGGGTATAACACAATACATTCCTATTCCGAGCATAAAAAAGTCTTCTTTAAATGAAGGGTTTGAAGTTTTTTGTTACTGGGCAAGTGAGAAAAAGAAAATAAGATTACCTGATGTGAATTTCTCGCTATATCAGGAAGCGGGAGAGCTGCGCTATTGGCAGATGGAGAAATTGAGCCTAATTCAACAGGCTTTTCGTCGTCCATTGGAAATGTGGTTGGTGTACGATCGCGCTCTATATCTACAATCATGTGGTTATCAGGTTGAGTTATCGACCTTTTGTCCAAAGAAAATCACCCCTAGAAACATTCTCTTGCACGCGGAAAGAAAATAACGACTGACGATCAATCTTTGTTGCCTTATTGTTAAATCTTACTTCCAATTCCGTATCGTTACTGGTAATAATGTTGTTACCTGCACACTTAGTGTACAGGTAAATATAACAACACAATGAAACACAACATCCACACCACAGTGCTGAATTCAAGGAGTTGAGATGAAAGCAGGTAAAGCTATTGTAACCGCCGTTCTTGCAAGCGCGGCGGTATTATCATCGGCAAGCATTATGGCCAAAACCGCAAGAGTAGCAGTATCGCAAATTGTCGAGCATCCCGCTTTAGATGCGACTAGACAAGGCTTAGTCGATGGTTTGAAAGCAAAGGGTTATGAGCAAGGAAAGAATCTAGAATTTGATTATAAAACTGCACAAGGAAACCCTGCTATTGCGGTTCAAATCGCAAGACAATACGTTGGAGAAAAGCCAGATGTATTGGTTGGCATTGCTACACCAACAGCGCAAGCACTAGTGTCTGCAACCAGAACAATTCCAGTTGTCTTTACGGCAGTCACTGACCCAGTTGGTGCTAAGTTAGTCAAAACAATGAAGGCACCAGGAAAAAATGTGACGGGCCTTTCTGATCTTTCACCTGTTAAGCAGCATGTTGAATTGATTAAAGAAATCTTCCCTAATGTTAAATCTATAGGGGTTGTTTTTAACCCAGGGGAAGCAAATGCGGTTACTTTGGTCGAACTACTGAAAACCAGTGCAAAAGAGCAGGGTATCAAAGTGGTGGAAGCGACTGCATTGAAAAGTGCGGATGTCCAGTCTGCAACACAGGCGATTGCAGCTAAATCTGATGTCATCTATGCGCCGACAGACAATACAGTTGCCAGTGCAATCGAAGGGATGATTGTTGCGGCAAACCAAGCCAAGACACCGGTTCTTGGTGGTGCAACGTCTTATGTAGAAAAAGGAGCAATAGCCAGCTTAGGTTTTGATTACTATCAAGTTGGTGTTCAAACTGCGGATTATGTTGCGGCGATCCTTGAAGGAGCGGAGCCAGGAACTTTGGATGTAAAAGTTGCTCAAGGCTCTGATTTGGTCGTTAACAAAAAAGCGGCTGAGAAATTGGGTATTGCATTGCCAGAGTCCGTCCTAGCTCGCGCAACCAGCGTGAAATAAAGCGATTATACGAATGCGGACAACACGAGGTTGTCCGCAATTAGCAGAAAAGGGAGTTTGTATGTCTGCTTTTGCTTTTTTTGGTGCGTTGGAAATCGGTCTGCTATACGGTTTGGTCGCACTCGGCGTCTATTTAACATTTCGTGTTCTTGATTTTCCCGATTTAAGTGTTGATGGTAGCTTCCCAATGGGGGCAGCGGTTGCCGCGACGGTTATTGTTGCAGGTATTAACCCATGGGTTGCAACTCTTATGGCGATAATGGCTGGTGCGGCGACAGGGTGGGTCACGGCATTTCTAGCTGTACGTTGTGGAATATTGCATTTATTGGCCTCTATCCTCACGATGATTGCAGCATTTTCAATTAATATTCGAATTATGGGTAAGCCCAATATGGCTTTGCTTGGTGAGGAAACCATTCTTACACCGTTTGAAGCCATTGGAGACCCAGTTCTAATCCGTCCTCTCATCGTTGGCTTATTAGTGTTAGTTTCCGCATGGCTCGTTGTTCGATTGCTTAATAGCGATTTTGGTTTGGCGTTGCGAGCGACAGGGGTGAATGCGCGAATGGTTTCAGCTCAAGGAGCTAGCACATCATTTTATACCTATTTTGGTTTGGCTTTATCTAATGGGTTTGTTGGATTTGCCGGTGCTTTATTTGCCCAAACTAATAGCTTTGCTGATGTAACATCTGGTGTTGGTACCATTGTTGTCGGACTTGCTGCTGTTATTTTAGGACAGACGCTGATTCCCGGCCGTAAGATATGGGTTGCTGTTGTCGCCGTTATCGTTGGCTCGGTGCTTTATCGCTTGGCAGTTGCTTTTGCTTTAAGTACGGGTATGTTTGGCCTTCAAGCCTCAGATTTAAACCTAGTTACGGCCGTATTAGTCGCAATCGCACTGATCGCGCCAAAAATAAAAGGGAACTTAACGCCAAAAAAGATTAATCATCCTGCTCAGAAGCATGTTGAGCAGGAGAAAGAATCAGGAGATGTTGCATGATTCGATTGGAAGATATTAGGGTCACATTTAATCCTGGGACCATACTCGAGAATCAAGCTTTGAGAGGAGTCACTCTTGAGGTGCCTGAACATCAGTTTTTGACTGTGATTGGTTCTAATGGGGCTGGAAAATCGACGCTGCTTGGTGCGGTGACAGGCGAAACACCAATGATTGGTGGGAAAGTCATCATTGATGAAATGGACGTGACTCGACAAACCGTGGATCAGCGAGCAAGTCAATGTGCTCGAGTGTTTCAGGACCCGCTTGCCGGAACTTGCGGTGACCTCACCATTGAAGAGAATATGGCGTTAGCATATATGCGGGGGAAAAAGCGAGGTTGGAGTTTGTCGTTGTCTTCTCAGCGACGAAAGCTATTTCAAGAGCGGATCAGTATCTTAGGTCTTGGTTTAGAAGACCGGTTGGGAGATAACATTGGCCTGCTTTCCGGTGGGCAACGTCAAGCCGTGAGCTTAGTTATGGCGACGTTGTCAGAGAGTAAGTTGCTATTGCTAGATGAGCATACTGCAGCACTCGATCCAAGGATGGCGGCATTTATTATTGACTTAACGAAGAGGATCGTAAAAGAGTTCGACCTTACTGTAATGATGGTGACACATTCAATGAAAGATGCATTGGCATGTGGAGATAGAACCGTCATGCTACACCAAGGGGAAATTGTCCTTGATGTGAAAGGGGATCAACGTAGCAATATGAAGGTTCCTGATCTATTAGAAATGTTCTCGAAAGTTCGAGGAGAAGAGTTAGCAGATGATAGTCTGTTATTAAATTAAAAAAGGAGGCTTGATGCCTCCTTTTTTAACTCTTACTGAACACCAATAGTGGTTACTAATAAATGTGACTCACCAGGCTGAAGGGTTTTCCCTTCCTCAATAACGGGGGCATGTAAAGTTGATTCAACGCACAGCATGGTTTCATAACCATTGTCGGCCATATCACTCATACCTTGTGCGCCTTCTGCCCATGGGTTCCACAATACCGCGGAATTGTGACCTTGGTTTTCTACATTCAGCGTGCGGTTCAATACCGGATCCTTCACTAGTATTTGTGCTTCTGGTTGTGTGTAAACTCGGTCAATCGTGTCAGTTAATTGCAGAACATCGCCGCCTTGGCAAACTTCACCTGCTTTTAAGCCATCAATATATTCTGCACCCATGCCCATGGTTTGAACTTGTTTGATGTCGCCTACGTTTAGGTAAGTGTGTAATGCACCAGAGAAGACCCAAGCTTCATCGTCGATGTTCATCACTTTCAGCGTTACTTTAAGCTCTTCAGCTACTTCAACGACAAGACGAGCATCAAACATATGAGGCCAGATGTCGTGAATTTCCTCTGTTGGGAACAGTGCGAGTTCAATGATTACGCCATTATCATTTTCGCGGTGTTCAACCAGTTCCCATTCTGCGGTACGTGCAAAGCCATGCGCAGGTGCTGCAATACGGCCAAACCACGGCCAACAAACTGGAATACCACCACGAAGTGCGGCTTTTCCATCAAAGATTGCTTTCTCGCTCATCCAAATCAGATCTTCTTGACCTGCTGGTGTAAACGAGACTACGTGGCCGCCGTGTAAAGCGATACCAGCCGTTGCTTTCTCATGAATAACGCGTACGACTTTAACTTGGTCAATTTCTACGATAGTGATGTTATCGGACAAGACAGTTAGGGCCGGAAGAGTTTTTAAATCCATCGTCTGTTTTCCTATGGTAGGGAGAGAAGAACCTCGACGTAGTATTCACAGTTATTGGTATATTGTCGAAGACTATGCTCAAATTTCAGATACAAAAAAGGCGACTCGTGAGCCGCCTTTTCTTTAACGAAGATCTTCGCTAAGCGCTATTTCTAATTACTTAGAGATGTGAGCGATTAGGTCTAGAACTTTGTTTGAGTAACCGATTTCGTTGTCGTACCAAGATACAACTTTAACGAAGTTATCAGTTAGTGCGATACCAGCTTTAGCATCGAATACTGAAGTTTGAACTTCACCGATGAAGTCTTGAGAAACAACTTGATCTTCAGTGTAACCTAGAACACCTTTTAGAGCGCCTTCAGATGCTGCTTTCATAGCTGCACAGATAGCTTCGTAAGATGCACCGTTCTTAAGGTTAACAGTTAGGTCAACTACAGAAACGTTAGCAGTTGGTACGCGGAAAGCCATACCAGTTAGTTTGCCGTTTAGTTCTGGAAGAACAACGCCTACAGCTTTAGCAGCACCAGTTGAAGATGGGATGATGTTCTGAGAAGCACCACGACCACCGCGCCAGTCTTTAGCAGAAGGACCGTCTACAGTTTTTTGAGTAGCTGTAGTTGCGTGAACTGTAGTCATAAGACCAGATTCGATACCGAACTCGTCGTTAAGAACTTTAGCGATAGGCGCTAGACAGTTAGTAGTACAAGAAGCGTTAGAAACGATGTCTTGACCAGCGTAAGTGTCTTGGTTAACACCCATTACGAACATTGGAGTTGCGTCTTTTGAAGGACCAGTTAGAACAACTTTCTTCGCGCCAGCTTCGATGTGCTTACGTGCAGTCTCGTCAGTTAGGAAAAGACCAGTAGCTTCAGCTACAACGTCAACACCGATTGCATCCCATTTAAGGTCAGCTGGGTTACGCTCAGCAGTAACACGTACAGTCTTACCGTTAACGATTAGGTTACCGCCTTCAACTTCAACAGTACCGTTGAAACGGCCGTGAGTTGAGTCGTACTTAAGCATGTATGCCATGTATTCTACGTCGATTAGGTCGTTAATACCTACAACTTCGATGTCTGCACGCTCTTGCGCTGCACGGAATACGAAACGACCGATACGGCCAAAACCGTTAATACCTACTTTGATAGTCATTATAGTTGCTCCACAACTTAATTTCTGATTAAAGATAACTGGTAGTAAAATTACAAAATCCAGCCAAAATCTGCAACAGATAATCGGACTTAACTTGTTTAAAGTCAAAAAAAAGCGTCGCTTTTTTTCACAATTCGTCGCAATCGGTTAATTTTTAACCCTAATGTTGACTTTTGTTTTCACCAGTTGGCGTAAGATAACTTAGAGGTTTAAAAAAAGCTCAAAATTCAGTCATACTTTTACGGTGAGAAAGTATGTGCTACAAAGGGTGGCGTTAGCAAGTTTTTCGCGAAAAAAGTCAATATAAAAACTGAGAAAAGGAAGAAAAAAATTGAATAAATCAGGAGTGGGAAAAATGATTAAGTCAGATGAACAATGGCGTGAGCAGCTAACGGACGAAGAGTTTAGAGTCTGTCGTGAACAAGGTACTGAAGCGCCATTTAGTGGTAAATTACTCCACAATAAAGAGACGGGAATTTATACGTGTACTTGTTGTTCAGCGCCACTTTTTCAGTCTGACAATAAGTATGATTCAGGCTGCGGTTGGCCAAGTTTTGACGCGCCAGTTAATGAGACTTGTATCAAATATCTAGATGATTTGAGCCACGGAATGAAGCGTATCGAGATACGTTGTGCGGCATGTGATAGTCATTTGGGGCATGTGTTTCCTGATGGGCCTAAAACTACGGGAGAGCGATTTTGTGTCAACTCTGTGTCGTTAATTTTCAACAAATCTAGTAAAAGCGGTGAATAGATCACCGCTCGTTGTTCTATCCTTTCATAATTTTCTAATCGATTTTAGATGTCATTGAAGTGCGATATTTTCCTGATTTTATCGCACTCTCTAAGTCGTCTGCGAGTTCCTGTAGTTGTCGGTACTTGGCATCGCTGAATCCATAGAGAAGTTGCAGCTCTTTGTCTGACGCAATGGGGACATCAAAGTTGCTGGCGACGATCGCCCATACGTAGGCTCGTTCTTTATTGTTTAAGCGATAATTAATACTGGCAAGAGACTTAAATATTTCAGGGTTAACATTATTCCCTTTGGACAGTTCAAGTGCATGATTGAGTAATTTGATGGTTTTTTCTAGGTCTCGGCTCGTGTAAAAGGTCGCTAGAGCATATTGCATTTCTGCGGTCTCAAGAGCGGGTGAACCTTCCAATTGAAGAAAAGCTCGCTTAGCTTGGTCGTCTCCAATTTGGCTCCACAAAAAATAAAGTGCTTGAGGCGAGTTGGATTTTTTAAGCTCTTGGGCAATTCGCTCTTGTTCTTCACCTGAATGAATAAGTGCATTAAATCGGCGTTGTTTCAATTCGGTTTGATCGATTGGCTGTATTTGCGAGGCCAGTTCAAGGCACTTTTTGTATTCGCTAACCAATTGATACTCTTTGATCTGACGTGTGTCAGTCGGGTTTTTTAGCACTTCAAAACGGTGCCAAATTAAATCTGTTCGTGGAACCCGGCATTGCCCGTCATTGATATTGAGTTGTTCACACCTCAACGCAGGATTATCGTTGCACAATTGTTCGGTATTTTTTCTGCCTTCAAAGCATCCTGTGATACTTACGGCGACCATTGTTACTAACGTTAGTTTTATTGGTTTCATATTCGACTGCTTGTGATCAGTTACACTTATTCTTTTGCCTCACCTTGACTCAATCGCATTGCTGGTTATGGTTTATGGCAATCTCTATCATTAAGGATACATCATGGATGCACAACAGTTATTAAACGCTATTACACCGGAAGTATATGAGCGGCTGGTTTATGCTGTTGAAACAGGTAAGTGGCCTGAGGGTACACCACTTTCAAAAGAGCAGCGAGATTCTTGTATGCAAGCTGTGATGCTGTATCAATCTAAACATAATGATGATGCTCAGCATATGACGGTGGCGAAAGGTGGAGAGATCAATTTCAAATCCAAAGCTGAATTGAAAAAACAATTTTCGGCTAATGAGACCGATATTGTTAGGGTGAACATCAATCGCGATTAAGCGCGTTTGGAAATAAAAAACCATTCTCTTGAATGGTTTTTTTATTTAAGTTGGGTGCTAGAGGCTCATTTCTCCACGCAATACTTTTTGCATTTGAGTTTTGACTTCTTCATAAGATAAGCCTTGACTCAATAAGTAATGCAGTTTCGCTAATGCTGCCTCTGGAGTCATATCATAACCGCTGATCACGCCAGACTCAGCCAAAGCACAACCTGTGGCATAACCCCCCATATTTACCTTGCCTGCCAGACATTGGGTCAGATTTACAACAATGACACCACGCTCAGATGCTTCTTTAAGATGGCCAAGTAACTCTGGGTTTTGCGGAGCATTGCCCACACCAAACGTCAATAAGATCATCGCATTAACGGGCTGCAGCAACGTATTTCGGATAACTTCGTGTGAAATGCCTGGATACATGGTGATCACGCCAATCGGTTGTGGTGTGATCGTATGCACCTTAAATTTACCTTGTGGTTTTTCATCAACTTTTACGTTGTTACTAACTTGAATGTTGATGCCCGCCTCCAACAATGGAGGTAAGTTGGGTGAGGTAAATGCATTAAAGCCGTCTGCATGAGATTTAGTGCTGCGATTGCCACGCATTAACTGATTATTGAAGAACAGGGTCACTTCATTAATAGGGTAGTTGGCTGCGATATGTAAGGCATTCAGTAAATTTGCTTGACCATCCGAGCGCAATTCCGCAAGAGGAATTTGCGAACCTGTAACAATGACAGGTTTCCCCAAGTTTTCTAGCATAAAAGACAGTGCAGAAGCGGTATATGCCATTGTATCGGTGCCATGGAGAATCACGAACCCATCGTAATTGTCATAGTTGTCACGAATGTCATCAGCGATTTGCTGCCAATCTGCAGGCGTCATATCAGATGAATCGATCAGAGGATCATATTCGTGGATGGTAAATTTTGGCATTTCTGGTCGGTGGAATTCAGGCATGCTTGCTAGTTGTTTTTCCATAAATCCGGCGATAGGAACATAGCCGTGATCCGATTTCTGCATGCCGATGGTTCCGCCTGTGTAGGCGATATAGATATGTTTTCTAGCCATGGTTTGAGACAACCAATGTAAATTAGGGAACAGAGCGGCGATTATAGCGAAATGGCTCACAATAAAAAGAGCCTTCAGTCACTACTTGATTAGAGTTCCAGCAACCAGTGAGAAAGTTTGATTTTGCTATTTATTAGTGGGACTAAAAAAGCTAGGCCATTTGGCCTAGCTTCATAGTTATTGAACTTCGCAGGTGAGACAGAAAGAGTATTGCCCCTTTGGATCGTTTAAGCTGTCTAGTAGTGAAGCATCTTGTGCAAGCTGATTTACAACGGGTAATAGGCTTTGCGGTATCAGGCTTTGGAGGTTAACCCCAAGTTTGACAGTAACTTGATTCATGAATTCTTGGATGAATTGTTCAGCGGGAGACAATGGCTCTTCTACCCAGAAAACATTGTAGTTTTCAATTTGTGCAAGTTCAGCCGCAAGATCAAGTGCGTCATCAAAGTCGCCCATTTTGTCCACCAAACCATGCTCTAATGCATCTTGGCCTGTCCAGACTCGTCCTTGAGCAATACCATCAACTTGATTAACCGGAATGTCACGGCTATTGCTCACCAAAGAAATGAAGCGTTGATAGCCATGTTCGATGCCCATTTGGAAAGCATCTGCAGCGCCTTGGCTTAACCCTGTTGTGATGCCTACACCAGAGAATGGTGAAGTGCCTACACCATCGGTGTATACCCCAAGTTTATTAAGGCCTTTTTCGAATGTGGTAATAACGCTAAATATACCGATAGAGCCAGTGAGCGTTGTTGGTTGCGCTACAATTTGATCGGCTCCCATGGAAATCCAATACCCACCTGAAGCTGCAAGGCTCGACATGGAAACTACTACGGGCTTACCAGCCGCTTTAATTGCTTCAACTTCATTGCGGATGACCTCTGAGGCGAATGCACTACCACCAGGACTGTTGACGCGTAAAACCACAGCTTTGACCTTGTCATCATTGCGAGCTTGGCGCAATAGAGCAGCGGTGCTGTCGCCACCTACACTTCCACGTGGTTGCGTACCATCCATGATAGTCCCGCTAGCGACGACAACAGCAATATCATCACTGGCGATATCGAAGGTTGGCTTCATTGTTGCGAGGTAATCGTAATAACCAATCGCGTTGTAACTGTCTTCACCATCACTACCGAAGGTCTCAACCAGTTTTGAGCGAACTTCTTGTCTGGTTGCTAGTTCATCAACTAACCCGAGGTTTTTTGATAATACAGCCAGATCACCATTGACACCTTTGAGCTGATGTAAGAAGTCATCCATGCTTGGATTTAACGTCTCTGGTGTGATGTTGCGATTGGTGGACACATCATCAACATACGCCCCCCAAAGTTGCGTTAACCAACGTGAGGCTGATTCCTTGGCCGCATCAGACATATCATCACGGACGAAAGGTTCAATCGCAGACTTATACGTCCCTACACGGAATACATGTGTATTAATATCCAGCTTCTCGAGCAGCGTTTTATAATACATAGAGTAGGAACTGTAGCCTTTGATCATGACAGCGCCATCAGGTGCTAAGTAGATCTTATCTGCATAGCTGGCTAAGTAGTATTGGCTCTGATTGTAAAAGTCGCCAACCGCGTAAACTGGCTTTCCAGAAGTTTTGAATTCATTGAGCGCTTTTGCAATGTAGCGAAGTTTGGTGAGATTGGTCTCAGGCATATCACGTAGCGCAAGCACTAGGCCAGTGACGTTATCATCACTTTTGGCATATCTGATCGCTTCAACAACATCGAACAAGACATTCTCATGAGGGATCTCTTGACCAAACACCGAACCCGTTAATGAATCCATAGGGTTGACATAAGTCGCTTGCTCAACAATTGGGCCTGATAGATTCAGAACTAATGCTGATTTGGTCGGAACGGACGGCGCTGCTGTATCTCCACTGGTGTATACGAAATAGATCACAGCAATACTGGCAATAAAGAACAGATTCATTAATGCTAGGCGCATGAAGGTGATGAGTTTCCATATCCCCTTAAAAATAAGCCCAACAAATTTAAATATTTTTTTCATTCTCTCTCCGCTTTGGAATACGTCGATAATCTCTACTAAACGTTTTCCTTCGGTTTTTTAGACACTTAACCGTGTGTTGTTCAGAAACATGCCTGACAACCTAAGTATCTACCATCCTACTTAAAGTAGTACATGTGAACAACCTCAAGATTGATCGGTGTTACATAAATGTAAACGCTTGTTTGATTTTTGTTGTTGTTGGTAATATTGTGGTCAGACCAGAAAGATAATAATGAGAAGTGAAGTTTGCTATGTATCCGAATTTACTTAAACCATTAGATCTTGGTTTTACCCAACTGCGTAACCGAGTTTTGATGGGGTCAATGCATACTGGTTTGGAAGAGGATAAGGAAGGCCTCGGTAAATTAGCAGCGTTCTACGAAGAACGTGTTAAAGGTGGCGTTGGACTGATTGTTACCGGTGGTTTCTCTCCAAATTTACGTGGGCGTTTACATCCTTTTAGTGCCGAATTCAGTAAACCTAAACATGCTCAAGCTCATAAAGTAGTGACCGAGGCAGTGCACAAGCACGGTGGCAAAATTGCGCTTCAACTACTCCATGCTGGGCGATACGCAATGCATCCCTTTTCCCAAAGTGCTTCAGCGATTAAAGCTCCGATTGCTCGTTTTGCTCCGAGTGAAATGAGTGAACGCCAGATCAAAAATACGATCGCGGCTTTTGCAAATAGCGCCTCCTTGGCGAAGCAAGCTGGTTACGATGGTGTGGAAGTGATGGGCTCTGAAGGTTATCTCATCAACCAGTTTATCTGTAAACGCACCAATATGCGTTACGACGATTGGGGTGGGTGTTATGAAAATCGCATTCGCTTTGCGCTTGAAACGGTCAAAGCCATCAGGAAGTCTGTCGGTAGAGAATTCATTATTATCTTTCGATTGTCGATGTTGGATTTGGTGGAAGAAGGCAGCACGTTTGAAGAAGTGATACAACTTGCCCAAGCGCTTGAGCAAGCAGGTGTGACCATCATTAACACTGGTATTGGGTGGCACGAAGCAAGAATACCCACTATAGCGACACAAGTGCCAAGAGGCGCATTTACTTGGGTGACCGAGAAAGTAAAGCCACACGTGAATGTACCAATTGTGACTTGCAACCGCATTAATACGCCAGATGAAGCAGAAAAGATTTTAGCAAGTGGTCAGGCTGATATGGTGTCCATGGCGCGCCCATTTCTTGCAGACCCTTATTTCGTAGCAAAAGCAGAAAATAATCAATCTCGACTTATCAACACTTGCATTGGTTGTAATCAGGCATGTCTTGATAATGTATTTAAAGGCAAACGTGCCAGTTGCTTGGTGAACCCGCTCGCGTGCCGAGAAACGGAGTTAGTGGTTACTCCAACTTCATCACCAAAATCTATTGCAGTTGTTGGCGCAGGTCCTGCCGGGCTTGCTTGCGCAACCACATTGGCTCAGCGTGCTCATAAAGTTGACTTATTTGAGCGAAATGATCGGATTGGTGGTCAGTTTAGATTAGCAATGCAAATTCCAGGAAAAGAAGAGTTTAGAGAAACTATTCGTTATTTTGCTAACCGAATCGAACAGACTGGCGTGAATCTATTGCTCGAAACAGAAGCAAACATGGCGTTGCTGAGTGAATATGATGAAGTGGTGATGGCTTCTGGAGTTGAACCACGCATGGTTGAGATTGAAGGTATTGATAACCCGGATAAAGTTGTTGATTACCAAACGCTCATCAAAGACAAAACCTATGTTGGTAACAATGTCGCCATTGTTGGCGCTGGTGGTATTGGTGTTGATATTGCTACCATGCTTACAGAACCCACGGAGCATAGCTTGGATGATTGGCTACACGAGTGGGGGATTGATAAGGAAATAGATCACCCAGGGGGCTTATTCCCATACCCGGACTCGGAGACTGATAAACAAGTTTGGGTACTGCAGCGTCGAAATGGCCGAGTAGGGAAAGGTCCGGGAAAAACGACAGGTTGGATCCACAAACGTACGTTGGAAAAAAGGGGAGTGAACCTGTTTGGTGGTGTCAGCTATGACAAAATTGACCATCAAGGACTTCATATTCATCACAATGGCAAGGAAGAACTTCTGCCAGTAGATAAAGTGGTGATTTGTGCTGGTCAAGAATCAGTACGTCCATTTGAAGCACAATGGTCGAGCCTTGAAGGAAAACTGCATGTGATTGGTGGTGCTGACTATGCTGGTGAGCTTGATGCAGTGCGCGCGATTCGGCAAGGCGTTGAATTAGCGTTAAAGCTATAACATCAATCAAAAAGGCCTCATTGTAATGAGGCCTTTTTACTATTTAGAGGATAACGGTTTTGTTTCCATATACAAAAACGTGATCATTCAAAACTTTATTCAATGCCTTGCTAAGAACATTTTTTTCAACATCACGGCCTGCTTGAGCCATGTCTTGGGCACTAAAGTTATGATCGACAGGAATCACATCTTGTTTGATGATCGGGCCTTCGTCGAGATCGTTAGTTACAAAGTGAGCCGTCGCACCGATGATTTTTACACCACGTTCATAGGCTTGTTGATACGGTTTTGCACCAATAAATGCCGGTAAAAAGCTGTGATGAATATTGATTATTTTGTGATGATATTTTTCAACAAAACCTGGTGTGAGAACACGCATGTATTTAGCCAGAACAAGGTAATCTGCTTGATACTGATCGATGACTTCTAACATCTTTTGCTCATGTTCTTCGCGGTTTAAACCTTCATGAGACACGCAATGGTATGGGATGCCAAATTTTTCTGTTAGATCACGTAGTGTGTCATAGTTGCCAACGACAGCTGCGATATCGACATCCAAACTGCCATCGAAATTCTTCATGAGAATATCGCCAATACAGTGGGCTTCTTTGGTCACGAGAATGACGATACGTTTACGTGACGAATCGACCAATTTGCGCTTCGCTTTTTCAGGTAGTGCTTGATCTAAGTCCGCAAGGAAAGTTTGATCATTGAAATAGCCTTCAAGCTCAGTGCGCATAAAGAAATGGCCGCTGGTGTTATCAACAAACTCATTGTTGTGAATGATGTTTAACTGATGTTTATAACAAATATTGGTTATTTTTGAGATAAGACCCGGTGCGTCTGTACAGTGGGTCAACAGTGTTTTCTTTTCCATTTAGTTCGTACTTCCGTGAATTATTTTTTTTGTATGGTGAATTTTTTTCGGGCTAGCGAACGGTGAACTAAGCCGCAATATCACAGCTACAATTAAACTAATATCAAGTTGGTTTCAACAAATAATCTGAGTTAACCGTTTGGTTGACCGCATTTGTTGAAGATTCTCTCCCTCATTTGAGTGTCTTAAGGTGGTATTTATGGATAGAGAACTACTCGCGCGCAAACTGTATTCAGAACGAGTAAGCGAATTAGTTGGGGATCATGAAATTGATGATGCCTTACTCATGGAACTATGGGAAAGTAAAGCCTCACCCAGTGAAGCAGCAAAAATAATCACAGACAATCAGAACGAATTCTTTGGGCCTTCTTGGCTTGCACGCTACTTAAATCGCCGTTAATTTTCTGCCACTGAGCGCGGAGTCAAAATCGGATTCGCGCTCCATTCCAAAAACTGCCATAATCCTCTCTATTCTCAAAATACTGTACCGATATACATGATCTCGAAAACCTTTTCTGCTGATGGGGCGCTAGGCAAAGCAATCCCCGGTTTTCAACCACGACAAGCTCAGCTCGATATGGCGGAGGCGGTTTTAAAAACCATCCAGCAACAGGTGCAATTGGTGGTTGAAGCAGGAACGGGTACCGGTAAAACGTTCGCTTATTTAGTCCCAGCTTTATTGAGTGGAAAGAAAACGATCATCAGTACAGGGTCGAAAAACCTTCAAGAACAACTTTTTCACCGTGATCTGCCTTTAATGACCAATGCATTGGGTTTCTATGGGCAAGTCGCTTTATTAAAAGGCCGAGCCAACTACCTGTGTTTAGATCGACTAAGTCGTCAAATGGTGGAAAGCCACTCTCACCAAGCTGACCCGGCTTTATTGAGTCAGTTAGTTAAGGTGCGTAGTTGGGCTTCTGAAACAAAGACTGGGGATTTGGGTGATTGTGATGCCATCGCTGAAGATAGTTTAGTGATTCCCACGATTACCTCAACGAATGACAATTGTTTAGGGAAGGAGTGCCCAAGCTATCAAGAGTGTTTTGTTTTAAAGGCACGTAAGAAAGCTTTGGATGCAGATGTCGTCGTGGTCAACCACCATTTATTTCTTGCCGATCTTGCAATCAAAGAGACTGGCTTTGGTGAGCTTATCCCCGAAGCGGATGTCTTTATTTTTGATGAAGCACATCAACTTCCTGACATTGCTAGCCAATACTTTGGCCAATCAGTCTCTAGTCGCCAAATCCAAGAATTAGCGAAAGACATTGAAATTGGTTATCGGGCAGAAGCGAAAGACATGCGTCAATTGCAAAAGGTCGGGGAGAAATTGGTTCAAAGTGCCATGGACTTGCGAATCACGCTAGGAGAGCCGGGGTTTCGTGGTAATTGGCGTGAGGCGATACAATCGCCATCGATTGCTCGAGAACTGGAGCGAGTGAGAGAAGCGTTAGATTTTGCTGTTGATGTATTAAAACTAGCGCTGGGTCGCAGCCAATTATTGGACACTGCATTTGAAAGAGCCAATACCATTAAGGGTCGCATTGACCGAGTTTGCGATGTCTCCATTACTGGGTATTCGTATTGGTATGATACTACGCCACGCCATTTCAGCTTGCATATCACACCGCTCTCTGTGGCTGATAAGTTTCATGAACAAATTGAGATGAAGCAAGGGGCATGGATTTTTACGTCGGCGACGCTGGCAGTAAATGGTGATTTTGGCCACTTTACGTCAAGATTAGGGCTGAAGCCTCAGTCTCAGTTTTCCTTACCAAGTCCTTTTGATTATCAACAACAAGCAAGGCTATGTGTGCCTCGTTATTTACCTGAGCCGAATAGTCCGGGATTGGCGCAAAAGCTGGTGGATATGCTTGCACCAGTGATTGAACAAAACCAAGGGCGCTGCTTTTTTCTCTGTACATCACATAGCATGATGCGTGAACTTGGTGAACTGTTTCGAGAGGTGCTGGATTTCCCAGTTCTATTACAAGGTGAGACCAGTAAGCAGAAAACGCTGGCTGAGTTTATGGAGCTAGGTAATGCGCTGTTAGTTGCCACGGGAGCATTTTGGGAAGGGATAGATGTTAGAGGTGATGCACTCAGCTGTGTTATTATCGATAAATTGCCTTTTACAGCGCCAGATGACCCATTGCTTAAAGCGCGAATTGAAGATTGTCGCCTAAAAGGCGGAGACCCATTCGCACAGGTACAGTTACCAGATGCTGTAATTACGCTAAAGCAAGGGGTTGGACGATTGATCCGAGATAAGAAAGATCGAGGGGCATTGATCATCTGCGATAACCGATTAGTTACTCGAGATTATGGTGGTGTGTTCTTATCCAGTTTACCACCCATCCCAAGAACGCGGGGTTTGGATAGGGTTAAAGCGTTCCTACAACAGATTTCAGAAACAACAAACGAATAGTTAGAGATGTCGATGAGTGTAAAAATTCTTGCTCTAGATACTGCAACAGAAAACTGCTCTGTTGCACTCATGGTCGGAGACCAAATATACGTCCGCAGTGAAGTTGCACCGCGTGATCACACAAAAAAAGTATTGCCAATGGTGGATGAGGTATTAAAAGAAGCCGGAATCACACTGAGTGAATTAGATGCGTTAGCCTACGGTCGTGGGCCTGGTAGCTTCACGGGAGTCCGCATTGGCATTGGAATTGCACAAGGTTTAGCATTTGGCGCAGATCTGCCGATGATCGGTGTATCAACACTTCAAGCCATGGCACAAGGCTGTTACCGAAAGCATCAAGCTACCCGTGTTGCTTGTGCGATTGATGCTCGTATGAGTGAAGTGTATTGGGGACGCTTTGGCCGTCAAGAAGATGGCAGTTGGGATGCGATAGATCAAGAATGTGTTGTTCCACCTACTGAAGTCGCTGAGCAAACGGTTCTCGATGAGCAGGTTTGGTATACAGCGGGCACTGGTTGGGAAGCGTACAGCGAAGAATTTTCAGCGTTGCAACTGAAGCGTCAAGCCAGTGATGTTTTCTTTCCCGACGCGGAAGACATTGTCTATTTGGCAAAGTTAGAGCTGGAGAAAGGCAACACGGTGGCTGTGGAAGATTCTAGCCCCGTTTACTTACGCGATAAGGTTGCTTGGAAAAAGTTACCGGGACGTGAGTAAATACGGAAAGGGCTGGTAAAACAGCCTTTTTTATTAAAGGAACGATATGGTATCGATTAATGGTTTACCTCCTTCTCAGGTCCCTGGTTCTAACCGAACGAATAAGACCAACAAAAAGAACGAAGTAAAGAAATCTCAAGCTCAGTCTCAAGTTGGCCAACCTACTAAGGTTGCCAACGCGGTTGCTCATAGCATTCGTCAAGTGAAAGAGTCTGATATACATCGGGCTCAAATCCAATATGATCTCCCTGAAGGGCAAGGTCGTAAAGCAATGGAAGAGTATATGAATGTGATGAACCAAGCCAAGCGAGAGGAACTTAGCCAGCTTTTAGGCGTCGATATTTACATCTAGCTTTATCAACAATGGAAAACATCATGCCTCGTTTAGCCTGCCGTTTCATCATCTCAATGGCTGCACTCATTTTATTGTCAGCCTGCAGCACATTGCCAGAAAACCTCAAAACCGATTCTATGCCGGTGACAACCGATTACCAAGCGTGGAACTCTGGCTCTATCAAGTCGGACAGCATGATACGCCTTGGTGGAATGATTGCCGATGTAAGAAACTTAGCGGATAAAACGCGAGTTGAAGTTGTTAACATACCGATCGATAAAACAGGCCGACCAAACATAGATACAGAACCAAGTGGACGTTTTGTTGCTTACATCGACGGTTTTGTTGATCCGGTCACCTTTGCAAAAGGGCGATTGGTGACGGTATTGGGCGCCGCGAGTGGCACTGAAAAAGGTAAAGTCGGGCAGTATGACTATATCTTTCCAGTCATGAAAGGAGTGGGTTACCACTTATGGCGTGTTGAAGAGCGGGTGATTGTAAATGACTTCAACAGCCACTATTACCCTTGTCGTGGCATCTTCTGTCGTGACCCTTTTCCAAGGGTATCTCAAGGGCAAGTGATTCAGGTCGTAAAATAATGCTCAAATCTTGTCATTATTCAATTCATGGCGGTGAGATCGCCGCTTTGGAAGTAGGGAATATGGAAACGGCCGAAATATCGGTCGTTTTTCTTCATGGCTGGTTAGATAATGCGGCTAGCTTTATAACGACGATAGAAGCACTTCATCGCCACAACCCATCACTGCATCTTTGCGCAATCGATTTACCTGGACATGGTCTCTCAACCCATAAATCTGGCAGTAACTTTTATCCATTTCATGACTATATCGACGACGTTTATCAAGTTTTGTCTAATTTTTCAGCAAACAAACGGGTGTTGGTAGGACATTCTCTTGGTGCTTTGATTGCGAGTTGTTATAGTGCCGCCTTTCCTGAGCAGATCTCGGGGTTAGTTCAGATAGAAGGCTTTGGTCCATTAGCTGAGCCTGCGTCAAATGTAGTCGCTCGCCTGCGGGATGGTGTGCTGAGTCGTCAACGCATTCGGCGAAAACCACAGAGAAGTCCTGCTAGTATCGAAGAGGCTGTTGCTCGCAGAGCGAAAGTAAACCAGTTAGAAGCAATGCAGATAGAGCCAATTGTGCGTCGAGGTTTGATACAAGAAGACTCAACGTGGCGTTGGCGACATGATCAAAAGTTACAAAGTGATTCCTTATACCGTATGCACTTTGAACATGCAGCAGGCATACTTCAAGCAGTCCAATGCCCACAGTACATTATTCTAGGAGAAGACGGCTTCTCATACTTGAATACTCAGATAGAAAAATGGCCTAACTTTGATGTTCATGTTATCAGAGGAGGACATCACTGCCATTTACAGTATCCATCTAGAGTATCTGATCTAATTTTTGGCTTAGTTAACAAAATTTAAACAAGTGTTTGAGTCTTTCGTGCTCAAGCCCCTAGGCTGTGCTGTAATAATGCCCGTGGAATGACACGATATTGTGTCAATAGTGGTGCCATTTTAGCAGGCCAATTACGAGGAGTAGTATCGTGGATAAACCTTGGTTGTCTCGTTATCCAAGTGACGTACCAGAACAGATCAATCCAGATCAGTATCCATCTCTTGTTGAGATGTTTGAACAATCAGTACAGAAATACGCTGATCAGCCCGCATTTATGAATATGGGCTCGGTCATGACGTTTCGTAAGCTGGAAGAGCGCAGCCGCGCATTTGCTGCGTATTTGCAAAATGAGTTGAAGTTGCAAAAAGGTGATCGTGTTGCGTTGATGATGCCGAATTTATTGCAATACCCAGTTGCGCTGTTTGGTGTTCTTCGCGCAGGCTTAATCGCTGTTAACGTTAACCCACTTTATACGCCTCGTGAACTTGAGCATCAACTTAATGACTCTGGCGCTAAAGCGATTGTGATTGTTTCAAACTTTGCTAATACGCTTGAACAAGTTGTTGAAAATACACCAGTAAAACACGTTGTTTTAACTAGTTTAGGGCAAATGCTACCAAGGGCAAAAGGAACGTTGGTTGATTTTGTCGTCAAGTACGTCAAGGGGATGGTCCCGAAATATAACCTGCCCGGTGCAATCTCCATGCGTAAAGCACTGCATAAAGGTCGTCGTCTTCAGTACGTCAAACCATTTATGTCGGGTGATGATATTGCATTTTTGCAATACACGGGTGGGACGACAGGGGTCGCTAAAGGCGCCATTTTGACGCATCGTAATATGATCGCAAACGTCATGCAGGCAAAAGGTGCTTATGGCCCAGTACTTACGGAAGGACGAGAGTTAGTCGTCACAGCGCTTCCTCTTTATCACGTATTTGCATTGACCGTTAACTGTTTGCTGTTTGTGGAAATTGGTGGACGCAACCTACTTATTACCAACCCGCGTGATATTCCGGGTTTTGTAAAAGAGCTGCAAAAGCACCCATTTACTGCAATTACTGGGGTAAATACGCTGTTTAATGCTTTGGTCAACAATGAAGACTTCCATGAATTGGACTTTAGCAATTTAAGGTTGGCTGTTGGTGGTGGTATGGCCGTTCAAAGAGCGGTTGCAGAACAGTGGAAGAAGACGACAGGTTGTTATTTGCTGGAAGGTTACGGTTTGACTGAGTGTTCTCCTTTAGTGGCCGCTTATCCGCACGACTTAACCGAGTACAATGGTTCCATTGGCTTGCCAGTTCCTTCAACAGAAGTACGTATTGTTGATGAAGATGGGAATCCGTTAGCCAATGATGGCGTGGGTGAACTTCAAGTTCGTGGTCCTCAAGTGATGCAAGGTTATTGGCAACGCTCAGAGGCAACGAAAGAGGTGATCAACCAAGATGGGTGGCTATCAACGGGCGACATCGTCAAGTTTGATGAAGAAGGTTTCCTACATATTGTTGATCGCAAGAAAGATATGATTTTGGTTTCTGGCTTTAACGTTTACCCAAATGAAATCGAAGATGTTGTTGCTCTTCATGGCAAAGTACTTGAAGTTGCAGCCATTGGTCAGCCGCATGATGTCTCCGGTGAAGTGGTGAAAATATACGTCGTTAAGCGTGACCCTAGCTTGACGAAAGACGAAGTGATCACACACTGTCGTCAGCATTTAACTGGCTATAAAGTGCCTAAATTGGTCGAGTTTAAAGAAGATTTACCAAAGACTAATGTGGGTAAGATCTTACGCCGTGTTCTGCGCGAAGAAAATGATGCGAAGCTTACTAAAGCTGAGTAAAATTACTTTAACGCTTTGATTAGTGATAAAATGCCGACTTAATTGTCGGCATTTTTGTATGGCAGAAACTTCAACACAGCGAGAATTTAGTGAACTATCAAATCATTACGCAAGTGACACAGCTAGAGAAAGTTTGTACCGCCGCCCGAGAGGTTGAGGTCGTTATGTTAGATACCGAGTTTGTTAGGACTCGGACGTTTTACCCTCAATTAGGGCTGATTCAGCTATTCGATGGCAAACAGTTATCTTTGATAGATCCAATCGAGCTAGAAGACATGACACCGTTTGTGCAGTTACTGCAAGATACATCGGTACTGAAAGTGCTGCATGCCTGTGGTGAAGACTTAGAGGTGTTCCAAAATGCATTTGGATGTCTTCCTTATCCAATGGTAGACACACAAATAATGGCGGCATTTCTTGGAAATGGATTGTCGACGGGTTTTGCATCGTTGGTTGATAGTTTCCTTGGTGTTGAACTGGATAAAAGCGAATCAAGAACAAACTGGCTTGCTCGCCCACTAAGCGATCGTCAACTTGAATACGCTGCTGCTGATGTGTATTACTTGCTACCATTGTACGAAAAACTGCATGCTGAAATTGTAGAAGCGGGCTGGTGGGAGGCTGCACAACAAGAAAGCGATCTTATTGCTACAAAACGTATAAAAGAAGTGGATCCTGACAAAGCCTATTTGGATATAAAAGGGGCTTGGCAGTTAAAACCTCGAGAACTAGCCATACTCAAACCCCTAGCAACATGGCGATATAAAGAAGCCATTCGCCGAGATTTAGCCTTAAACTTTGTTTTTAAAGAAACGGACTTACTGACCGTTGCTCGTTTAGGCATCCAAAATCGCAACCAAATGGAACAAGAGGGGATGGACCTTCGTTCGGTGCAGCGTCATAGCGCGAGAATCATATCTTTGGTTAAGAGTGCAAAAGGCACTTCGCCAGAGGACTTTCCAGAGAAAATTGTGCGTATGATGGATAAACCGGGATATAAGCAACTCTTTAAAAAGCTAAAAGATGAGGTTAAACATGTTTCTCAATTGAGTGGCTTAAGTACCGAATTTTTGGCTTCTAAGAAGCAACTCAATCAGCTATTAAGCTGGGTGTGGAACAAGGATCGAGACCCGGCTAATTTGCCTGATCTTATGCAAGGTTGGCGTTTGGAACTGCTTGGTGAAAAACTGAATAAATTGATTTAAAAAAAGGCTCCCAATCGGGAGCCTTTTTTATAGTGTTTTTATTATGCCAATATATCTGTAGCTACTTTGTAGCTTGGATCTTCTTTTACGTTGATCTCAACCAAGCTTCCTGCTTTCTGTAATAAGGCACGGCAGTCAGGGCTCAAGTGACGAAGGTGAAGGGTTTTACCGACCGCAGAGTAGCGCTCAGCAAGAGTTTCAATCGCTTCTATCGCAGAATGATCAGTGACACGTGAGTTAGCAAAATCAACGATAACGTCTTGTGGGTCATTTGGAGCGTCAAACAGTTCTAAAAAGTTTGCAGCACTGCCAAAGAAGATAGGGCCATTGATTTGGTATTCTTTTGAGCCTTCGTCATTAATTCTGCTGGATGCGTAGATGTGTTTCGCATGCTCCCAAGCAAACATAAGTGCAGAAGCTACGACACCAACAGCAACCGCGACTGCTAAGTCAGTAAGCACGGTTACAACCGTAACTAGGACGATAACAAAGAAATCTTGTTTTGGTACACGGCGCGCAAGTTTGAATGTTGCCCACTCGAATGTACCGATCACAACCATGAACATAACGCCAACAAGTGCGGCAAGTGGGATCATTTCGATTAAAGATGAGGCAAACAGAATGAACATCAGCAGCATTACCGCTGCAACGATACCTGATAGTCTACCGCGACCACCCGAGTTTACGTTGATCATGGATTGACCAATCATCGCACAGCCACCCATTGCACCAAACATAGAACAGGTGACGTTAGCCATACCTTGGCCGATACATTCACGATTTGATTGACCACGTGTATTGGTCATTTCATCTAGTACCGTTAGCGTAAGCAGTGATTCGATCAACCCGATAGCAGCAAGAATAATTGCGTATGGCAGGATAATTTGGAGAGTTTCCAATGTCAGTGGTACGGTTGGAATTGAGAAGGTTGGTAAAGAACCTGCTAGTGTCGCAGCTTCGTTACCTGACATAGTACGAAGGAAATCAACAACAGTACGTGTTTCTAGATCAAGCCCTACAACGAGTGCTGTAACCGTCACGATGGCAACCAGAGAAGAAGGCACTGCTGTGGTTAGCTTTGGCAAAAAGTGAATGATGGCCATTGTTAAGGCCACAAGACCCAGCATCAACATCATCTGGTCGGATGGAAGCCACGTCAGCGCACCACTTAAATCCGGAGCTTTGAACTGCCCTAATTGTGCCAGGAAGATAACAATGGCTAAACCATTTACAAAGCCAATCATTACAGGGTGAGGAACCATACGAATGAATTTGCCTAGTTTAAACAAACCAGCGGTAATCTGGAAAAGGCCAGCTAGTAATATAGCGGCAAACAGGTATTGGACGCCATGAGTTGCAACTAGGCTTACCATGACGACAGCCATTGCGCCTGTAGCACCAGAAATCATACCTGGGCGACCACCAAATATAGAGGTAACAAGCCCTACAATAAATGCAGCGTACAAACCAACCATTGGGTCAACACCCGCAACAAAAGCGAAAGCAACAGCTTCAGGGACAAGTGCAAGCGCAACAGTTAAACCTGATAGCACATCATTTTTTACGGAGTGTTTAGAAAATTGTGGGAATTCAAACATGTTTGCTCAGTGTTGACTAAGTAAATGAGTGTATTCTAACTATGACTTATATATCAGCTGAGCAGAATGCAAAGTAAAAAGAGCCGTGATACAAAAGTTCTAGAGTTAGACCGAATCGGCGCATGCTACCGAAAAGTGTGATTAAGTTCAATAATGAACCACCATTGACCAATAAATATGCCAATGAGTTCGTCTGCATGACATAAAAAAGCAGCTCCAAATAGGAGCTGCTTATTCAGGCTTTTGCTAATTAAAAGCTGTTAGGTTTTGCCATTGCAGAACCAGCTTGGTTCGTTGCAACTTGACTACCTGCACCGCGAATTTGATAGCGTTCAGCACGGAAAGGTGCTGCAATAACTTCAATTTCTTTAAGTGCTGTAGTACCAGGAGCTTTCGCCATTGGAGCTGAAGCATGACCTTTCACTTCAAGTGGCACTTTGATGTCAGATTGAGGTGCAACAACGTTAGCAACCACTTCTGGAGTTTCTGCTTTTGTCGCGACTACAACCTTCTGCTCACTTTCAGCATTTGGCTGAGCTTGCTCAACAGGTTCAGCTATTGATTCAACGACAGGAACGATTGTTTCTGCTGTCGTGCTCTGCACTTCTTGCTCTTCAACTTTCTGAGCAACGGTTTCATGTCTGATAATAACCTTACCCATGGCCATTTCAGGGCATGCAAATCCGCCAAGTACAGTTACTGTTGTAGTGTCTACAACATTTTCTTTTTCAGCCTGTTTCTTCACTGGCTTAGTCGGTAAGTCGTAACGAGGCATAACCTTACCCATAGCCATCTCTGGAGATGCTACACCACCTTTGCGAAGGCGGAATGGGTTTGGACGGCGATCGCGACCACGACGACGGCGTTGGCCACTTGCTCGTAGGTGACGTGGAGAACGGCGATTGCGTCGCTGCTTAGGTTGTTGCTCAGTCTCTTCTGCTTGCGTTACAATGGTTTCTTTTTCCACTGTTTCAGCAATAGCTTGAGCTTGTTCAACTTTAGCAGACTGCTCTTGTTCAGCTTGAGCCGCTTGGTTTTTAACACGAACCTGCTTGTTCAGTTTGCGACGTTGGCGACGTTCTTTCACCTTCGCAGCTTTTTCTTCTGGACGAGCTTCTGGTGCTTTGCTTTGAGCATCAGCCGCTAGCTTTAGACCTTCTTCTGCAACTTTACTTGCCTTCACATCGTCACGATCGCGTTTATTGCGGCGTTCTTGTTTAGGCTTGCGATTTTGTTGCTTGCGCTCTTGAGTTTGAGCTTGCTCGTCTTTCGCCGGTTTGCGCTTATCACGATTGTTATCACGATCTCGGTTATTGTCACGATTATTGCGACGACGTTGATCGTTACGGTTACGGCGGTTGTTATTGCGATTTCCGCGATTATTCTGCTCTTTTTGGCCACGCTCTTCCTTCTTCTCTTCAGTTTCGGTTGAGCCAAATAGGAAGCCGCTTAGAGCTTTGAACAGACGAGAAATAATACCTGGTTGCTCCTCAGCTTGCGCTTTTGTCGCAACAGGTTTGGCCTTGCTAGGTTTTGGTGTCGGTGCCGATTGTGATGGTGCGGCAAACCCTTTAAGAGCAGGCTCTTCGATTTTCTTCGGTTTACTTTCAACGTCTGGAGACTCTTTACCTTCTGCTTCTTTCAACGCTTCAAGTTTTTTCGGTAGTAGGTAAGAAAGTAGGTCGAACTCTTCGCCTTCACGTACACGAATTACATCGAAATGCGGTGTTTCCATTTCTGAATTGGGCACAACAGTGATTTTCACTTCTTGTGTACGTTCAATATGGTTAACCGAGCGACGTTTTTCGTTGAGTAGGTAGGAAGCAATTGGGACAGGAACAACAGCGAGTACTTGAGCTGTATTGTCTTTCAATGCCTCTTCTTCGATTAAACGAAGAACAGAGAGAGCAAGCGATTCGTTATCACGAACAACACCAGTACCGGTACAGCGAGGACAGATATGGTGGCTGGCTTCTGCAAGAGAAGGGCTCAGGCGCTGGCGTGACATTTCTAGCAAACCAAAGCGAGAAATACGTCCAATTTGAACACGAGCACGGTCCATACGAACCGCATCTCGTAGACGGTTTTCCACTTCACGCTGGTGACGAACAGGGGTCATATCGATAAAGTCGATCACGACGAGACCACCAAGATCACGAAGACGTAATTGACGTGCAATTTCGTCAGCAGCTTCAAGGTTTGTGTTCAGCGCTGTTTCTTCGATATCTCCGCCTTTTGTCGCGCGGGCAGAGTTGATATCAATAGATGTGAGAGCTTCTGTTGGGTCAATAACGATAGAGCCGCCAGAAGGGAGACGAACTTCACGTTGGAAGGCAGACTCGATTTGGCTTTCAATCTGGTAGTGACTAAATAGTGGCACTTCACCATCGTACTTTTTCACACGATTGACAAAGTCTGGGCGCACTAGGCGAATATGGTCGAGAGCACGTTCATAAATCGTATTACTGTCGATCAGTATTTCGCCAATGTCGCGACGCAAATAATCGCGAATAGCACGCACAATGACGTTACTTTCTTGGTGAATAAGGAAAGGTGCTGGGTTAGCATCAGAAGCTTGTTTGATCGCTCCCCAGTGATTTAATAGAACGTTTAAGTCCCATTCCAACTCCTCAGCACTTTTGCCTACACCCGCAGTACGTACAATGAGGCCCATACCTTGAGGAAGCTCAAGTGTGCTCAATGCCGCTTTTAGTTGAGTGCGTTCATCACCTTCAATACGACGAGAAATTCCGCCAGCACGAGGGTTATTTGGCATTAATACTAGGTAACTACCCGCTAGAGAAATAAACGTAGTTAAGGCTGCACCTTTACTACCTCGTTCTTCTTTCTCTACTTGTACAATAACTTCCTGACCTTCAGTTAACACTTCTTTGATGCTTGGACGGCCTTGGTAGGTGTAACCTTCGGGGAAGTATTCGCGAGCAATTTCTTTTAGAGGGAGGAAACCGTGTCTTTCTGCGCCGTAGTCTACGAAAGCTGCTTCAAGACTAGGTTCGATGCGAGTGATACGTCCTTTGTAGATATTTGCTTTTTTTGATTCGTGACCAGGACTTTCGATATCCAAATCGTAAAGTCTTTGGCCATCAACCAAAGCAACACGCAACTCTTCTTTTTGAGTTGCGTTAATTAACATTCTTTTCATTTACAAATCTCGTTGTCTTTTTTTGTAATCGTTTTCTCGTTGCTTGAGAGCGCCTTCACGGTGCCTGATCCCGTGGCTATATCGGTGCAGCCTCCCGGCTGGAGGGATGCTCTGGGGCACTTCAGTTCTCACAAACGCTTTCGTTTATGAGCCGCATTGGGGCGGATTTACTCAACATGAAGTGGCGGCGAGTAGGGCAACGAGAGTGTTAATTTCGAAAATGTCTTACGCCGTATGCAGCATTTTAGTAAATTAACCTTCTACTCAAGTTTTGCTCAAAAATGACCAGCTTTGTTTAAATAGCAAACAAATCATTTATTGCAGGTGTGAACTATAGCAGTACCCAGTAAACTCAGCAATCAGCTTTATAATAATTCGATAAAAAAATCCAATTTCACTTTTGATAACTCTATGTTTTTAAGTGACTATTTGTATTTAAGGATTCAATTGTTCAAGCTTGACTGTTATTTAAACGGACATGATTTGAAACCGACACATACTTAATCAATTTACCAGTAAGTTGCGAAGAAAGTGTGAATTGACGCAATTTTCAGTGATAGAATGCCTTCATGAACGAGATAAGAACAAAAGTCCAGTTCGTCGACATTGATGACGACATGGCAGGTCAGCGTATTGATAATTTCTTGCGCAACCAATTGAAAAGTATCCCTAAAAGCATGGTTTATCGAATCTTGCGCAAGGGAGAAGTACGCGTAAATAAAAAACGGGTGAAAGCTGAATATAAGCTGCAAGCAGGAGACTTAGTTCGTATTCCTCCAGTAACGATAGAAGAAAAACCGAACGAGGTTGCACCTAGTACGAAGTTAAATAAGGTGGCAGAGTTGGAAAACATGATCATTTTCGAAGATGATCATATGCTGATTTTGAACAAACCTTCAGGTACGGCAGTGCATGGTGGTAGTGGATTAAAATTTGGTGCAATCGAAGCATTAAGGGCATTGCGCCCACAAGCTCGTTTCCTTGAGCTAGTACACCGAATTGATCGTGATACATCGGGTATTTTATTAGTTGCTAAAAAACGCTCTGCGTTACGTCATTTACAAGCTCAGTTTCGTGAGAAAACGGTGAAGAAGTTTTATTTTGCGTTGGTGATGGGGCAGTGGAAGAACAGCTGTAAAGTGGTGAACGCTGCTTTACTTAAAAATGAAGTAAATAGCATTGTTCGCGTTAACCCAAATGGAAAACCTTCGGAAACACGTTTCAAAATCTTAGAAAAGTTTTCTGATGCAACGTTAGTACAAGCAAGTCCCATCACCGGACGTACTCACCAAATTCGGGTACATACTCAATACGCTGGCCATCCAATTGCTTGGGATGACCGTTATGGTGATCGAAGATTTGATGCATACACAAAACAATTTGGTTTGGAGCGTTTATTCCTTCATGCGGCAAACATAAAGTTTATTCATCCAGCAACGGAACAATGGATGGAAATTAATGCGCCAATGGAACGAAAACTGGAAAAAGTATTGGCTGGATTGCGTAAAAAAGATTGAACATCTAACAAATAGGGGAGCGGAAAGCTCCCTTATTTTATAAGGCTACTTGGTGCTCAAAGGTTAACGGGCACTTTGTGAGTTAGAAAATATCAACACCTTGATTTTTTAACATATCGATAAGATCGATAAGTGGAAGCCCAACCAATGTATTGGGATCTTTCCCCTCAAGCTTCTCAAATAATGCAATACCCAACCCTTCGCTCTTGAAACTTCCTGCACAATACAGAGGCTGCTCTTTTTGAATGTATTGACGAATATCCTCCTCACTTAGCTGTCGAAAATGCACATGAAATGTATCGACTTTGACTTGTGTTTCGAGTGTGGAAGTATTGTGAAGTGCTAAACCTGTGAAAAAAGTAATGCATCGTCCACTTTGAGCTAATAATTGAGCGACTGCATTTTCCTCTGTCAGTGGCTTACCAACAATTGTCCCATCAATAACACAAACTTGGTCGCTGCCGATGACCAAACAGTCTTTCTCCAACTGGCATGAGGTTGCTTTGTTCATAGCAAGCCGTGTCACGAGTTCTTCTGGGGACTCTTGTTCAAACGGTGTTTCATCGCATTCAGGTTTTGCCGTTACGAAAGGTAGATTCAGCTTAGCCAATAATGACTGTCTATAGGGAGAGGTTGAAGCTAAAACTAGTTGGTAATTTTTCATTTTGATTTACAATCTGCTCGCGTGTTTTCAGAAGGATATACGATCTTTTTGAGCAAGCCATAGCACTCTCGCCTGAAAGGAAAAAAAGTAGACTTTTTTGCCCTTTTTCTTTGACTCTAAACAAATTGAAAGATAGAATTCGCGCCCTATGCAAAAGGTAAAAATACCGCGAACGGTTGATCCGGCACGCGCTGCTCAAAAGCGACTTGATTATGATGGTATCATTCAGGTCAGTCTTTTTAAGCGCTTAGAGGAATCGGTCGAAGGCGTTAAACGCGACGCTCAAGTATCATTGTCATTTGAGTTAGATGAACAGCGACTTGTTGTTATCTCTGGTAAAGCTAACATAGAAGTCGATTTAGAGTGTCAACGCTGTAACGAGGTTTTCGCACATGAGTGCGAAGTCGAATTCACTTATACACCGTATTACAGTGAAAAAAGTGAAGAAGATGCACCGGAAGAGTACGATTTGGTAGATCTTAACGAGTACGGTGAAGTTGACCTAATACAGTTAGTTGAAGACGAGTTCATTCTAAACTTACCTCAAGTTGCAATGCATGATGAGGCGGACTGTAGCGTTAATTCAGATAGCATGGTGTTTGGTGAACTTCCAGAAGAAGTAGTGGAAGAGAAACCGAATCCATTCGATGTTTTAAAAAGCTTAAAGAAGTAATTCTATAAGCCATTAACACAGGAGTAGGGTCCATGGCCGTACAACAAAACCGTAAGACACGTTCTAAGCGTGGTATGCGTCGTTCACACGATGCCCTAACTACAGCAGCACTTTCTGTTGACGCAACTTCAGGTGAAACTCACCTACGTCACAACATCACTGCTGAAGGTTACTACCGCGGCAAGAAGGTTATCAACAAGTAAGGTTGACCTTTGCAAAATATAACCGTTGCACTTGATGCAATGGGCGGGGATTTCGGTCCTCGCGTCACAGTGCCTGCCGCCGTGCAGGCACTGTCGCATTTCCCAGAGCTAAAAGTGACCCTAATTGGTGATCGGGACGCGATCACAACTCAACTTTCTTTGCTTGGCTATCAGCCAGATTCACGCCTGCGTATTGAACACTGTGACCGAGTGATTTCCAATTCAGAAAAACCATCGTTTGCTTTAAGAAATAGTACCGGAAGCTCCATGGCTCTGGCGATCGATCATGTTTCCAATGGGCAAGCAGGAGCTTGTGTAAGTGGTGGAAATACAGGCGCCTTAATGGCACTCTCTCGCTTTAAGCTCAAATTATTGCCTGGGATCGAACGGCCAGCATTAGTTTCCGCGTTACCTACCCTAAAAGGTGGGAAAACTTGGATGCTGGATCTCGGTGCGAATGTTTCCAGTGATGCGGATTCTTTATTTCAATTTGCGGTTATGGGAAGCGCATTGGCTGAGCAATATCTTCAACGTCCTCCTCGAATTGCAATATTAAACATTGGCGCTGAAGAAATTAAAGGCAATGACTTGGTTAAGCGATGCGCTGAAATGCTATCACAAACTCAGTCTGTGAATTATGTTGGCTACATTGAAGGTAATCAGCTACTACAAGATGTTGCAGATGTGGTTGTTTGTGATGGATTTGTAGGTAATGTTTGCCTTAAAGCTTGTGAGGGCACAGCCCAGCTTTTTATTGATAAGCTAAAAGCGTATATGATGGCTTCCTCAATAAAAGGTTGGATTGCAAGAAAATTATTTTCTGGCTTATTTAATGAACTAAAAACATTGAACCCCGACCAGTATAACGGCGCAAGTTTGCTAGGATTGCGCGGCATTGTCATAAAAAGCCATGGAAGTGCTGATGTAGCGGCTGTTGTCAACGCAATTGGCGAAGCGCTACACGAGGTCAAACGACAAGTACCAGGCCGTATTAGCGATCGTTTGGAAGCGGTTTTACTCGAGAGGCATTATTAGTCTTCATGTATAGCAAAATTTTAGGTACTGGCAGCTACCTGCCATCTCAGGTGCGTACAAACGCAGATCTCGAGAAAATGGTAGATACAAGCGATGAGTGGATCGTAACCCGAACAGGTATCAGAGAGCGTCGAATTTCTGCTGAAAACGAATCTGTTGCAGATATGGGCTATTACGCTGCTAAGAATGCTATCGAAATGGCTGGCATTGACAAAAATGATATTGATTTGATCATTGTAGCGACAACGAGCGGTAGCCACACGTTTCCATCTTCAGCATGTCAGGTTCAAGATAAGCTAGGCATCAAAGGTTGTCCTGCATTTGACTTGGCAGCTGCATGTTCTGGCTTTATTTACGCTCTATCGGTAGCTGACCAACACATTAAATCAGGCATGTGTAAAAACGTACTGGTGATTGGTGCTGATGCATTATCAAAAACGTGTGATCCTACCGATCGTTCTACTATCATTTTGTTCGGTGATGCTGCGGGGGCAGTGGTTGTTGGTCAAAGTGAAGAGCCGGGCATCTTATCAACACACATCTATGCTGATGGTCAATTTGGCGAATTACTGAGTCTTCCTGTACCAGAGCGTGGTAAAGATGCTGACAAATGGCTGCACATGGCGGGTAACGAAGTATTCAAAGTGGCAGTAACTCAGTTATCTAAGCTAGTGAAAGATACACTTGCTGCAAACGATATGCACAAGTCTGAGCTAGATTGGTTAGTGCCGCACCAAGCGAACTACCGCATTATTTCGGCGACAGCGAAGAAACTTTCGATGTCACTAGACCAAGTCGTGATTACACTTGATAAACACGGTAACACGTCTGCAGCAACGGTACCTACAGCGTTGGATGAAGCGGTTCGTGATGGTCGAATTAAGCGTGGCCAAACGCTACTTCTTGAAGCCTTTGGTGGCGGATTTACTTGGGGCTCAGCCCTAGTGAAGTTTTAAATTTAACAAAAATTCAAAATTTAAGATGCACTAAGGTGCATCTTATTTCTTTTTACTTTGCTTAAAGGAAAATAACATGAGCAAGTTTGCTATCGTATTTCCAGGTCAAGGCTCTCAAGCTGTTGGTATGCTTGCTGACCTAGGCGAACAATATGACGTAGTAAAACAAACATTTGCAGAAGCATCTGACGCACTAGGTTACGACCTATGGGCGCTTGTTCAAAATGGACCTGCAGAAGATCTCAACCAAACTTTCCGTACTCAGCCTGCATTGTTAGCTTCATCGGTTGCTATCTGGCGCGTGTGGCAAGAGCTTGGTCTTGAGCAACCAGCAAATCTAGCGGGTCACAGCCTAGGTGAGTATTCAGCACTGGTATGTGCTGGCGTGATTGACTTTAAAGAAGCAATCAAACTGGTTGAGCTACGTGGTCAACTTATGCAAGAAGCAGTACCAGCAGGTACTGGTGCAATGTATGCCATCATCGGTTTAGATGACGAAGCAATTGCAAAAGCTTGTGAAGAAGCAGCGCAAGGTGACGTAGTTTCTCCAGTAAACTTCAACTCGCCTGGTCAAGTTGTTATCGCAGGTAGCAAAGACGCAGTAGAGCGCGCGGGCGCACTATGTAAAGAAGCGGGTGCAAAACGTGCACTTCCTCTTCCTGTTTCAGTGCCTTCACACTGTGCTCTAATGAAACCAGCAGCAGAGAAACTAGCGGTTGCGCTAGAGTCTATCGAGTTCAATGCACCACAACTTCCTGTTATCAACAACGTTGATGTGGCAGCAGAAACGGATCCTGCAAAAATCAAAGACGCACTTGTTCGTCAACTTCACAGCCCAGTTCGTTGGACTGAGAGTGTGCAACTAATGAGCGAGCAAGGCGTAGAAAATCTTCTTGAGCTTGGTCCTGGCAAAGTACTGACAGGTCTGACTAAACGTATCGTGAAAACACTAAGTGCAACAGCTGTTAACGACGTAGCGTCGCTAGAAGCCGCTAAGTAATTCGTTCACGATAAGAAAAGGAAAACACAACATGATGAATCTAGAAGGTAAGATCGCTCTAGTGACAGGCGCAAGCCGTGGCATTGGTCGTGCGATTGCTGAACTTCTTGTTGAGCGCGGTGCAACGGTAATCGGTACTGCGACTTCTGAAAATGGTGCAGCGGCGATCAGCGAGTACTTAGGTGAAAACGGTAAAGGCCTAGCACTTAACGTAACTGACGTTGAGTCTATCGAAGCAACACTAAAAACCATCAACGATGAGTTCGGTGCAATCGATATTCTTGTTAACAACGCAGGTATCACGCGCGATAACCTATTGATGCGTATGAAAGATGATGAGTGGAATGACATCATCAATACGAACCTAACACCAATTTACCGCATGTCTAAAGCGGTTCTACGTGGCATGATGAAAAAACGCGCTGGTCGCATCATCAACGTAGGTTCTGTTGTTGGTACTATGGGTAACGCGGGTCAAACAAACTACGCTGCAGCGAAAGCAGGCGTAATTGGTTTCACTAAATCAATGGCTCGTGAAGTGGCTTCTCGTGGCGTAACGGTTAACACTGTTGCTCCAGGTTTCATCGAAACTGACATGACTAAGGCGCTAAATGATGACCAACGTGCAGCAACGTTGTCGAACGTGCCTGCTGGTCGTCTAGGTGATCCACGTGAAATTGCATCAGCAGTGGTTTTCCTTGCTTCACCTGAAGCGGCTTACATTACTGGTGAAACTTTGCACGTAAATGGTGGCATGTACATGGTTTAATGTCTAATCTGAACAAAATGAGCTGTTTGTTGTCTTATAAAACGGCTTCTAACTTGTGAGATTAGATGTAAACCTGCACAACAGTTGTGCATGATATAAGTCAAAAATGTATTGAATTTCGGTTAAAATCGCTAAAATTGTGGTTTGACCAGCAAGGACCCCCTTGCAACTTTCAATAGTTCGAATAAACTACGGAATCATCGCATTAGGCGAAATCTGTAAAGGAAAAGAAAAAATGAGCAACATCGAAGAACGCGTAAAGAAAATCATTGTTGAACAGCTAGGTGTAGACGAAGCAGAAGTTAAAAACGAAGCTTCTTTCGTTGACGATCTAGGTGCTGATTCTCTAGACACTGTTGAACTAGTAATGGCTCTAGAAGAAGAATTCGACACTGAGATTCCAGACGAAGAAGCTGAGAAGATCACTACTGTTCAAGCTGCAATCGACTACGTGAACAGCGCTCAGTAATATCTCCCCCTAGGCGGCCTTCTGGCCGCCTGTGTTTTTAAACTCTTCTATCTCTCTCGTAGAATCACTTCAATCCCGGAGAATAAAATCGTGTCCAAGCGTCGTGTTGTTGTCACTGGCATGGGTATGTTGTCACCGGTAGGCAACACTGTAGAATCATCTTGGAAAGCCCTGCTAGAAGGTCAAAGTGGTATCGTTAATATCGAACATTTTGATACTGAAAACTTTTCTACTCGCTTTGCAGGCCTTGTAAAAGACTTCGATTGCACTGAGTACATGTCTAAAAAAGATGCTCGTAAAATGGATCTTTTTATCCAGTACGGTATCGCCGCGGGTATCCAAGCCCTAGATGACTCTGGCTTACAAATCAATGAAGAAAATGCGGCTCGCGTAGGCGTTGCTATCGGCTCAGGTATTGGCGGTCTAGACTTGATCGAAACTGGCCACACTGCGTTGGTAGGCAAAGGCCCACGTAAGGTTAGCCCATTCTTCGTTCCATCAACCATCGTTAATATGGTTGCGGGTAACTTATCTATTATGCGCGGTCTACGTGGTCCAAATATTGCGATCTCGACGGCGTGTACAACTGGCCTTCATAATATTGGTCACGCAGCACGTATGATTGCATACGGCGATGCGGAAGCTATGGTTGCTGGTGGTGCAGAAAAAGCATCTACTCCACTAGGCATGGCTGGCTTTGGTGCAGCGAAAGCACTTTCTACTCGTAACGATGAACCTCAGAAAGCTTCTCGTCCTTGGGATAAAGACCGCGATGGTTTCGTTCTTGGTGACGGTGCCGGAATCATGGTTCTAGAAGAATACGAACACGCAAAAGCTCGTGGCGCTAAGATTTATGCTGAAGTTGTTGGTTTCGGTATGTCTGGTGATGCTTATCATATGACCTCTCCAAGTGAAGATGGGTCTGGTGGTGCGCTTGCTATGGAAGCAGCGATGCGAGATGCAGGTATTACCGGTACTCAGGTTGGCTATGTAAATGCGCATGGCACATCGACACCAGCAGGTGATGTTGCAGAAATAAAAGGTGTCCGTCGTGCCTTGGGTGAAGAGGGAGCTAAACAAGTTAAAGTCTCTTCAACTAAGTCAATGACAGGCCATTTGTTGGGTGCAGCAGGTTCTGTGGAAGCTATCATTACAGTGATGTCATTAGTGGATCAGATTGTACCTCCAACAATTAACCTCGATAACCGCGATGAAGGTTTGGATGATATCGATCTTGTTCCACACACTGCAAAAGCAGTGGAAATGGAATACGCGATCTGTAACTCATTTGGTTTCGGTGGTACAAACGGTTCTCTTGTATTCAAAAAGATTTAAAGAGAAATCAACCGAATTGTGGTAAAACGGCTTAATGCTTTGGCATTAAGCCGTTTTGTTTTGTTTGGAAGTAAATATGTATTGGATAAATGGAATGAAGACCGAAAACCATATGGTTAAAGATCGGTCTTTTCAATACGGTGATGGATGCTTTACGACGCTGCTTACTCGCAAAGGTGAGCCTGCTCTTTGGCCATGTCATGTTAATCGTATGAATGCATGCTTGGAGAGACTTTCGATTCCACTTCCTGATTGGCAACAAATTGAAAGTTGGGTACGCCAAGCAGCGCTGAGCGATGATAAAGCTGGAATCAAAATTCATATTAGCCGTGGTGAAGGTGGGCGAGGATACAGCCCCCAGGGCGTCATTAATCCTACCGTCACGATCAGCACTTTCCCTTACCCTGAACTCTACGCTGATTATCGTCATCAAGGGATGATTTTAGGTGTTTGTGAACAGCGTTTGGGATTAAATCCAATGTTAGCAGGGCATAAACACAATAACCGATTGGAACAGGTTTTATTAAAAGCAGAAATGGATAATCAAGGTTATGTCGATGGCGTGGTGTTAGACATCAATGAACATGTCATTGAAACCACGATGGCTAACCTTTTTTGGACTAAAAATGACGTGTTATTTACGCCAGACTTAACGAATTCTGGTGTAGTAGGCGTGATGCGAGCTCAGGTCTTAGAGTTCGCGCAAGCAAATCACTGGGAGTTGCTTATTGGGCATTTTTCTCTCAGTGATATAGAGAATGCTGATGAAGTGTTTATCACTAATTCAATTCTAGGTGTAGTGCCGATTAAAAACATTAAACAGAAGTGCTACCCAATTGGAAAAATAACAAAAATGATTCAGGAGAACATATCCTGTGATTAAAAAAATCACTGTACTGACTATTGCCGCTGTTTTGCTACTTGTAAGCGGATATTTTTATGTGACTAAGCAAGTGAACTTATTTGTTAATCAGCCATTAAATCTTGCTGGAGAACAAATAGTAACGATTAAACCGGGCACAAGTTTCAATCGACTGTTGGCCCAACTGTCAAATGATCAGCTCATTGAAATTAATGATTTATCCCCTCTTTCCCGTCGATTTTATCCTGAATTAACTGGTGTCAAAGCCGGTACTTATTTAATAAAGGGGCCAACCACATTAAGAGATGTTCTTATTCAATTTAGTGAAGGAAAAGAACATCAATTTTCTCTTACCTTTGTTGAAGGCTCAACGTTTAAAGAGTGGCGAGATGCACTGGCGAGTGCGCCTTATCTGCAGCATACAATTGACAAGCTGAGTGAGAAAGAAATCGCTGCCCTTCTTGGACTGGATGTAGATAAGCTTGAGGGAATGTTTCTTGCTGAAACTTATCATTACACCAATGGTATGTCAGATGTTCAGATCCTGAAACGAGCCAACACTCAGCTGGCTCAAGAGCTTGATTCGAAATGGGAAAAGAGACAGAAAAATCTACCATTAAATAATCAGTATGACGCACTCATTCTGGCCTCCATTATTGAAAAAGAAACGGCCATTGCTTCGGAAAGGCAACGGGTGGCCTCGGTATTTGTGAATCGATTGAATAAACGAATGAGACTTCAAACGGATCCTACGGTCATTTATGGCATGGGAGATAAGTACGATGGTAATATTCGTAAACGAGATTTACGTACACCAACGCCCTACAATACTTATGTGATATTTGGATTACCACCTACGCCGATCGCAATGCCGGGTCGAGCATCCATTGCTGCTGCATTAGATCCTGAAGATAGTAACTATCTCTATTTTGTTGCGAGTGGGGATGGTGGTCATGTATTTTCCAAAACATTGGCAGAACACAATCGTGCCGTTAGGGCGTACTTGAGAAAATTAAGAAGTAAGAAATGAAGCAAGCGAAGTTCATAGTCATTGAAGGTTTAGAAGGTGCTGGGAAAAGCACGGCAATTGAAGCGGTATTGAATTGTTTAAATCGAGCGGGCATTAAAGATATTCAGCATACGCGAGAGCCGGGTGGTACAGATTTAGCAGAGCAACTACGAACCTTGATTAAACAAGAGCACGAAGGTGAAGTACTCCAAGACATGACAGAGTTACTTCTTCTTTATGCTGCTCGAGTTCAGTTGGTTGAAAATGTTATCAAGCCTGCCTTAAATAAAGGGGTATGGGTTGTTGGTGATCGCCATGATATGTCTTCTCAAGCTTATCAAGGTGGTGGCAGACAACTTGATCGTCATGTGATGACTGTTCTGAAACAAACCACATTGGGTGAGTTTAAACCTGATTTGACGATTTATCTTGATATCGACCCTCGTGTCGGCCTAGAAAGAGCTCGTGGACGTGGTGAGCTTGATCGTATTGAGAAGATGGATATGAGTTTCTTTGATAGAACTCGTGAGCGTTATTTGGAGCTTGCTGCGCAAGATCAAAGTGTTGTCATTGTTAATGCGGAGCAATCAATCGAACAAGTAGCCACTGATATTACATCAACACTGAACCAGTGGCTGGATTGTCAGGCATGAGCACGCTAGCGCCTTGGTTAGAAGAGGTTTGGCGGCAATGGCAAACTAACCTCGCAGCGTCCCGCTTTTCGAATGCAACACTACTGAGTGCAGAAAAAGGTATGGGCACAGAGCCTTTGGTTAGTCGTTTTGCTCAAGCATTGATGTGTTCGAATGATGAGCAAGACGCGTGTGGGTTTTGCCATAGTTGCCAGTTAATGCAATCAAATAGTCACCCTGACTATCATTATATTGCACCTGAAAAATCAGGTAAGTCGATTACGGTTGATCAAGTTCGTCAATATAACAGGGTCGCACAAGAATCCTCTCAATTATCAGGCTTCCGTTTGTTTGTTATTGAACCTGCAGAAGCGATGAATGAATCGGCGGCTAATGCGTTGTTAAAAACCTTAGAGTCTCCAGCAGAAAACTGCTTTTTCTTGCTGATCACAACGCAAGTCAACGAATTACTTCCCACCATAAAAAGTCGTTGTCAGCAGTGGCATATTGCTAACCCAGAGCCACAACTCCTTACGGCATGGTTAACTAGTCATGTTTCTAAGCCGATCCCAGAATATGCGGCACATATTCATGGTAATTCGCCTTTGAGTACGCGTGAGTTTGTGGAAAAAGGTTTAGATGCTGAATATAAAAAAATCGAACAACATTTTTTATCTTTTCTTTCTGGTACTGAAGATGGGGTCAATCTTGCGAAGCTACTAGCTAGTCATGAAGACAGCTTATTGTGGTTATGGTTCTTGCTTTCAGATGCACAGAAGAGAAGTTTCAGTATTACGGAACCTTTTTTTACTCCCGGTAGTGAAACGTTAGCAAGTTTATTGAGCTACGATACGTTATATAAACACACAAAAAGCTTAGGTCGATTGCGTGAGCAACTCGCTCATCATACTGGCTTGAATAAAGAGCTGCTGATATTAAACTGGCTATTCGAATTTAATGGGGAAGTATGTTTGTAGATTCGCACTGTCATCTGGATAAACTAGATTACCAAAATCTTCATTCGGGGATAGAAGATGTTGTATCAAAAGCAAAGGCAGCTAACGTAAATCAACTGTTGTCTGTTGGGGTAACGTTAGACTCTTTTCCTAATATGATGGAAATGATCAGCCCTTTTGAGGAAATATATGCGTCTTGTGGTGTTCATCCACTAGATGTCGAAAGTGATTTTGCGCTTGACCAGTTACATGAGTATGCGCGTCATCCTAAAGTGGTGGCGATTGGGGAAACCGGCCTTGACTATCATTATCAGCCTGAAACGGCAGAGCTACAGAAGCTACGGTTTTCACAACAAGTTGAGCTTGCTGTGGACTTGAATAAGCCACTGATAATCCACACAAGGGATGCACGTAAGGACACGTTAGATATCTTAACGAAGGGGCAGGCTGATCAATGTGGTGGTGTTATCCACTGCTTTACTGAAGACCTGCCTTTTGCCAAAGCAGCGATGGAACTCGGCTTTTATATCTCAATCTCTGGCATTGTGACATTTAGACAAGCGACAGAGCTAAAAGAAGTGGTTAAAGAGCTTCCTTTAGAGCGGCTGCTTATTGAAACTGACTCTCCTTACCTCGCTCCCGTACCACATCGTGGTAAACAAAATCAGCCCGCCTATGTGGTTGAGGTCGCGGCATACATTGCGCAATTAAAAGGGTTAGCCCTCCATGAGGTTGCGCATAAAACAACCGAAAACTTCAAAGATCTTTTTTTGAGAAATAAAACATAGATTGTATAAAAAAGGAGCCAAGGCTCCTTTTTTTGTAACTAATCTCACGTTTGAACGTTTGCTTAATCGTGTTTACCCAAATTGTTGAACTTGAGAGCTCAAAAAGTCCAAAATGTAATTTTGTTACATAAAATAACAACCGTACCTATTTTATTTACCCATTAAAATTAATCTCATATCTTTATAAGTTTATAAATATTAGATAGTTAGCTTGTTTGCAATGCATTTCATGACTGTCTCGTTATTGTGATCTATCTATAAATTTGAAACTAATTTTCGTAACTCACTAGCATGGAGATTGGCTCACCAGATATATTTAGATGCAGAAAATAAACTGTTACAAATAGTTACATTTTCTGGGGTGCTAACATTATGGCTACGGGGGTGTGCCGTTAGAACCCAATAACACATATAATTTTTCAGGAGCATGAACATGTTTAAGAACCTTTTTGCTAACCTGCAAAAAGTTGGTAAGGCTCTGATGCTTCCAGTATCAGTTCTTCCAGTTGCGGGTATTTTGTTGGGTGTTGGCGCCGCCAACTTTTCTTGGTTGCCAGAAGTTGTTTCACATTTAATGGAACAAGCGGGTGGTTCCGTTTTCGGTCAAATGGCTTTGCTGTTTGCCGTTGGTGTTGCACTAGGTTTCACGAATAATGATGGTGTATCTGGTCTATCTGCGATTGTCGGTTACGGCATTATGACCGCTACGTTAAGCGTTATGGCTGACGTAATGGGTGTAGATAAGATCGATACAGGTGTACTAGGTGGTATCCTAGCTGGTGGTGTTGCTGCATGGGCATTTAACCGATTCTTCAAAATTCAATTGCCGGAATACCTTGGTTTCTTCGCTGGTAAACGTGCAGTGCCAATTATCACTGGTTTTGTTTCTATCGCACTTGGTGTTGTATTGTCATTCATTTGGCCACCAATTGGATCTGTAATCGCTTCATTCTCAGATTGGGCAGCACACCAAAACCCTGTTACAGCATTTGGTATCTACGGTATCATCGAACGTTCTTTGATTCCTTTTGGTTTGCACCACATTTGGAACGTACCATTTTTCTACGAAGCTGGTACTTGTGTAAATGGTAGTGGCGAGGAAGTTCATGGCATCATGACATGTTTCCTAACTGCTGATGATGCATCACGTGCTGCAGGTAATGGTTTCGGCCAATTAGCGGGTGGTTATCTATTTAAAATGTTCGGTCTTCCTGCTGCTGCTTTTGCTATTGCACATTCAGCTAAACCAGAAAACCGTGCAAAAGTAATGGGTATCATGGCGTCAGCTGCGTTAACTTCTTTCTTGACTGGTATTACTGAACCAATCGAGTTTTCATTCTTATTCATTGCTCCAGTTCTATATGCAATTCATGCGATTCTAGCTGGTTTAGCTTATGTGTTAACAAATTCACTTGGTATTATCCACGGTCATACATTCTCGAACGGATTTATTGATTTTGTTGTTCAGTCTCCTCGAGCAGAAAATATACCTCTGTTAATTGGTCTTGGTGTTGCGTACGCAGGTGTTTACTATGTTGTATTCCGTGCAGTAATTAAAGCGCTTGATCTTAAAACTCCAGGTCGTGAAGACGAGTCAGACGATGAAGCGACTGCAACGGGCTCTGAGCTAGCTGCTGAACTTGTTGCTGCATTTGGTGGTAAAGAGAACATCACTAACCTAGATGCATGTATCACGCGCTTACGCGTATCTGTTGCTGATACTGAAATCGTTGATCAAGACAAGCTGAAAAAGCTTGGTGCAGCGGGTGTTGTTGTTGTTTCTGGTGGTGTTCAGGCTATCTTTGGTACCAAGTCTGATAACCTTAAGACAGAAATGGACGAGTGGATCCGCCATCACGGTTAATCCCCATACGTAAATAAAAAGGAGGCTATTTAGCCTCCTTTTTTTGATCTTTAGAAACCAGCCTTAACACCGGCTTAACTTTTGTCTGACATCCATTTCCTATGCGTTGAGTATAAAAAGAACAGTGTTTTTTATTCGAAAATAAACATCTCAATAGAGGAATGTGTATGAGAAAGGTTTTAGCGATGGCTTTTGTTGTCGCTTGTGGAACTGCAGTCGCTGCAGAACAAGAAGCAACAAGTCTGTCTGTTGGCATGGCAGTGGATCAACAGTTGAGTGTGGTGGCTGAATTAAATGAGCAATATCGCTTCATACTAGGTAATGAAGGTGCGGCATTTGACTATATTATTGCCCGAGGCCATTTTGAGGAGCATCAACCTTTGAGCTGGTATGTGGGTGCTGGTGGTTGGGCCGAATGGAAAAATGATTTCGGGATGAGAATACCACTTGGCTTGAGTTATCAAATTAGTAAAGGGTGGGATGCTTATGCGCAGGTTCAGCCTGAGCTGAACTTGTATAAAGGGCCAGAGTTACAAATAGGTGGTGCGTTAGGTATTAAGTACACATTTTAGGTAATAAAAAGCCGACATTCATAATGTCGGCTTTTTATCAGTAGAAAGGTGATTAACTACTGCTTATTCATGGCGCGTTTGATGCAAATTGCAGCTCCGCCCCAAGTGATGCCTAAGCCTAGAACCATCATAATGATTGCACCTGTTGTCATGAGCGAGCCTCCCCACGGTTAGTCGCGTTGATAATGATAGCGTAAACAAAAAGTGCTCCAATGACAGCCCAACCCAATGTTAGATCGTAGCCACCGTAGCCTTCAGTGAATAAGGTTTGTAGTTTCGTTGCTAGGATCACCGCAAGCATGACAGGTGTGATAAAGCGCAAGCAGACGTCAAACCAAACACCGATAGAGAAATCAGAAGTACTGTTTACATAGTTGCGGACTTCAGGAACTTTGTTGAGTAGCCATGCCATTAGAATGATCTCGATTAGGCCACCTAGCATGATACCGACATTATTAGCAAAGTGGTCAACAAGATCGAGTAGCAATAGGCCACCGTTTGTTGCAAAAGCCATTGATACGACTAAGCCGACACCTACCACGATATTTGCTGCTTTCTTACGGCTCCAGTTCAGTTTATCCATTAGAGCTGAAGTCACCGCTTCCATAATAGAGATATGCGAACTTAGGCCAGCAACAACAAGTGCAAAGAAGAACAGTGGACCAAGGATAAATGGTGCAGGGAGCAAGTTAATTGCGGCTGGTAGGGTTACAAATGCTAAACCAACGCCAGCAGAAACCACTTCAGTCAACGGTTTACCTTGCTCTTGTGCCATGTAGCCAAGAACTGAGAAGATCATAATACCAGCAAGGATAGAGAAGCCACAGTTGATAAGTACGGTCATGAAAGCATTGTTGGTAATATCTGACTTCTCAGGCAAGTAGCTCGAGTAGGCAAGCATGATTGCGAAACCAATACTTAACGTGAAGAAAATCTGACCATAGGCTGCGGCCCATACTTTCACATCCCATATCTTGCTAAAGTCTGGCTCAAACATATAGTTCACACCATCAAGAGCACCTGGTAGGAATACCATGCGTCCAATTAGCAATAGAACCATAACAAATAAGATCGGCATCATGATTTTTGATGCGCGCTCAATACCAGCCTTAACACCCGTATGGATAGCGACATATGTAATCGCCCAAGCTATGAGCATTGCAGCTGCGATCTTCCACTGAATACTGCCTAGATTGGTTGGTGAGTTATCACCTAAACCAAGGTATTCACTAAAGAAAAATGCGTTTGTGTCGGTTCCCCAACTTTGGGTAAATGACATCCCAAAGTATGAAATGGCCCAGCCGATAACCGCAACATAGTAAACGGCAATCACTGCGGCTACACCAACCTGGAACCAGCCTAGCCACTCAAATTTAGAATGGATTCGACCAAGAGTTGCAGGTGCGCTCCCTCGATATTTTTGACCCATACTGAATTCGAGGATCATAAAAGGAATACCTGCGGTGAGCATGGCAAAAAGGTAAGGAATAAAAAAGGCGCCGCCACCATTCTCGTAGGCCATATAAGGGAAACGCCAAATGTTTCCTAAGCCGATTGCTGACCCTACAGCTGCTAGAATAAATCCAGCACGGGATCCCCATTGTTCTCGCTTCATATTTAGACTCCTATAACAACTCCCTGAGGAATGAAGCTTTCTTGATATACGTTATGGTCGATGTTGAGCTCGAATAAATGCTCTATCTTCCGTGATTGAACCAATTTTTGGTTTATTGTTTTGTATGTATCAAGAAAAATTAGAATATTGTTCTTTATTGTTCGATGTGTGTTTGCGAAAACTGAAATAATCAGCTGCGCATGTTTTACAGACTAACCACTAATGTTAGTTAACGCAATAGAATATAAATGTTAACTTATGGTGTTCTGGTGGTATTAAGTTTGTTTGAAATGGATTCTGGTGGTATTGCTGGGAGGGTGTTGAACATTTGATTTTGCAATAGTTCTATCTTTGGTCTGTATTTTAGTTTTTTATTCTGTTGTGAATAAATAGAGTGTATGACTGAAAAACATACACTCTGGCTTGGTATTTTGCTGAATTGTTAAAATTATCAACTAATTAACAATTAGAAGGTAAAAGTAACCCCAATGTTTGCGGAAACTTGATTCATCCATTCTGTTTTAAATCGAATGACACACGGTCCTTCAGAGGATGGGATATGGCAAACACCACTGGTATCGTTATCAACTGCGGTCCCCAACCAGCGTAGCTGTGAGTTTAGGGCAAGATTGTCAGTAATCGCATATTCAAACCCACCATATATACTGGCAGAGAAACCGTACTTGTCATCAACCCAATCTGCATCGACATAAGAAGCACCTAAACCTAAACCCAGATATCCAGAAAATTGGCTTTCAAGCGGATAATAAATAGCGCTCTGGAACAACAAGTAGTGGATGGTCGAGCTCGCACTAACCTCTTCGACGTCACTACTTTGCGCAGAATAAAACATACCGACGCGGCCATTATCTAAGTCGGTTTCAACCGAAAGTGCATAGTTCTCAGACGGTTTGATATCAAACTCTGCTCCGTCTTGATTTTCAACACTACCACCTGCGGTGTAACCCACCCATGGCGTTAGATAGATGTCTGCTTGTACTACAGGAGTAAAAGCAAAAGACGTCATCAGTAACGCAGCTAACGTTGTTCGTTGCATTTTCATATCCTTTGAAATTAGGTAAACGATTAAAACTTTTAAAAACGCTCACTTATTGTGATGTTAACGCCATAATTAAGCACAAAAAAAGAACAATAATTGAAGACGCTTCACAGTGATGTTATTACTTTGTTAAAGGTAAGGAGATCTCTATGGAACATGATCTAAAATTCGCTCTTGTTGTTACCGTCACTGTCTTTACTGTGTTGATTGCATTTGGTCTAGTGGCAATCACGCACTAGTGCGGTAATTCAGATGCCCAACAGCGGTATCATTTCTAACGCTGCAACACTGGTCGATGTTACTCGACTATCGAAATACACCGGAGGCAAAAATACTTTGGTGGCCCAAGGTGGCGGTCAGCGAGGTATTTTTACATCCGGTGTGTTGGATGCTTTTCTATTATCAAATTTTGATCCTTTTCATGAGTTTTATGGCACATCTGCAGGTGCGTTGAATGTCTGCGCATTCTTGTGCCGACAACAAGGAATAGGGCGTGCGTTCATTAAAGATCTCACCACGGATCCAGATTTCTTTTCTTTGTTTGGTTACATACGGCGAAAGCAGTTTCTAGGGCTAGATTGGGCTTTAGATAAGATTTGCCATTATCCATATCAGTTGGATATTGATATGGGTCAGCTCGCTTTAGGAGAGAGAAGAGCTTTCGCCGCCGTTACTGATACGACAACACTTGCTGATCATTACCTACCAATGTTGAATGAGGACTGGTATAAGGTTCTGATCGCAACATGCGCAATCCCAAGGCTTTATGACAAGCAAGTAGAACTTGCTGGAAATTGGTATGTGGATGGGGGCGTCTCTGCTTCCATTCCGGTACAAGAAGCGTGGAGAAAAAACGCCCGTTGTATCATTGTGATCCGTACAGAAGGAGAAGATTTAGAAACTTCGCATAAGAACATTGCTGTTGAAACGAAAGAGGTGGAATGGTTTGAAGAGTCTTTTCAGCTTATTCACCAGCAGTTTCAATCAAAATTGGCGGAATGGAAATCTGATTGGAATGAGTTTTTTACCCAACAAATTATTCGTTCTAAAGAACAAAAGAAAGATCAGTTACATCTAGAGTCTTTAAATGGCGGCCGGTGGCTATTTGGAGCAGATGATATATACAGACTAAGCCATTTGCTAGGAGATAAGTTCGACTCAGGACTTGCGGACATGTTGATGGTCCATTATCAAACATATTCTCTTACACAGGAATTTCTTGAAAACCCACCTGATGATTGCTTTGTCGTGCAAATCAAACCCTCATCTCCACTTAAATCATCATCGCTATTGAGTGAGCAAGAAGATCTCGAGCATGATTATCAATTAGGACTAGAAGCCGGTTTTCGTTTTGTGGATGTGTTTAGCCAATGTCATCATTCCTCGTTTGTTATCAAGCAACCGATACGTACAGTAAACGCAAATTAGCTATCTAATTGTAAAATTGTCATTTTTATCATTCAGTATCGCGAGTCAGTTAACAAAACTCTGTTCGGGGGAGGGTTATTAATACATGTCTCATTTTGATACTTTGTTTAGAATTCATATCGTGTTATTTGCTTATTTAATAGAGATAAGTGGGTAAATATGACCTTAAAGCTCCAGACATTATTTTTTTCTGTGCTACTAAGTATCGCAATAAGCGGAACATTGTTTTTCACTGTCAGAACCATACTCGATGGCGTTATTAACGAGCTTTTATGGAAATACGGCGAAGTGGCTACCCATTACGATATCGATCGTACGCTATCCCCTATACTGCAAGAGATTCACTTAGTTCAGGAGCTGTCACAGCATCCAAATATCATTAGCTGGACACAAAAGCATGATGATGAAATCTATCGCTTCGTTGCTGAGCAGACACTGGAGCGATATCGTTGGCGATTTGAAGCAAAAAACTTTTTTATTGCTGTGAACGCCGACGCTTCATTTCATTTCAATAGTGTTGCCTCCGTAAGGGGGCAATCATTTTTTCGTTACTTCCTTTCAAAGAATCGACCACAAGATAATTGGTATTTTCATCATAAGAATAGTGAAAGCCCATTGGCACTCAATATGGCTGAAGATAGTCACCTAGGGATCACTAAATTATGGGTTTATCAATCTATTATCAAAGATGGGGAGTTCTTAGGCATTGTCGGGACGGGGTTAGATGTCGAGCCTTTTGTTGAGACATTAACACAATACCAAAACCCTGAACTTACAACAGTTTTCATTGATCAAAGCTTTAAAGTGCAGCTTCATAGTAAATCTGGCGTAATACAAAGCATTCCTACCGAAAAGCATAATATGACGGACTTCTTCGATGACCCGAAAAGCTACCTTGCGGTGCAGTCGTTAATGGGAAAGCAAAAGAGGGGTGAAGAAGCAAGCTCCATTATGATTGAAGGAGAGGATGGAAAATCCATGATTTCTATCCACTATATCGATGCGCTTGGCTGGTATGAAGTCACGTTTGTAAATCTAGAAGGAATTGTTCCTGCGAAGACAATAGATGTGCTCATATACGTTACGCTGGCATTGACTGTGGTACTTGCGTCGCTGATTTATATGCTTTGCCTTAAAAAGTTTGTGTTACCTATTGAAGCCGCTAAACGGCAGTTACAACGCATAAGTCCATGCCATGAACATGGCCCTTGCAGTGAGCTTTGGCATTTGCAAACCAACATTGAACAGGTGGGTAAAGAGCTGATACAAGCCAGAGGTTCAATTGAGCAACTGGTGTCGGTTAGAACCTCAACGTTATATCAGATGGCGATGCTTGATCCCACGACCGGACTACTGAACCAGAAAGGGATGGAGCGAGAGTTGTCGAATGAATTGGCCAGAGCTAAAAGAGAAGATTATTGTTTTGGTTTATTGTGGTTGGACGTTGAAAAGCAAGGACTAGATTCGAGTGTTGAGCAAGAAGACAGCATTCTTCATACGGCGGCGAAAGGTATTAAAACGGCGGTACGAGAATATGATTCCGCCTGTCGTTGGCATGATGGTGAATTTCTGGTTTTAATTCGTTCAACCGAAGCAAATTCGTTAGATGCTATTGCTTCTAGACTAAATCATTATATTGATGAGTGTGTTATTGCCGAGCCGTCACTATTTGAAGATTATACCTTATCCATTGGCGCCATTATGATTGAACCCGAGCTGACATTAAAACAAGCGTTAGCAAAAGCTGACGGAGCACTTTACCTTGCCAAAAATAAGGGAATAGGAAACACACATATCATTAATGACAAATGCCTTGATGCCTCCGCAACTACTTAGTTTTTATCACTACCAATTAAATCTCACATAGATCCTGTCATATCCGGTGAGTATATCTGTGTCAGCAATTGTTTTGTGAGCTGAATCAGGCATATAAAAGTAACCAAATGAACATTTCGCGTATGTCGTATTTTAAATTGTAATCTGCAACGAAATGGTTACTTTATAGTAAACCTTTTGCGCATTGTTATGCTGTCGGTTTGCTGCCGAAGTATGGTGACTTGCAATAACATGGACTCGTGAGTTGGCGTAAAAGGGGAAAGGTATCTCGATATGTAGATATCAATAAGCCAAACAATAAAAGGAGAGATAGTAATGGCTGGCGTTTTAGGCATGATTCTGGCTGGTGGAGAGGGCTCTCGTTTACGTCCCCTGACGGAGAGTCGTAGTAAACCCTCGGTTCCCTTTGGTGGAAGCTATCGTTTAATCGATTTTGCACTAAACAATTTTGTTAATGCAGATCTCATGAGAGTTTATGTACTCACCCAGTTTAAATCGCAATCTTTATTCCACCACCTTAAGAAAGGGTGGAATATCAATGGTATTACCGACCGTTTTATTGACCCTATTCCAGCTCAAATGCGCACAGGTAAACGATGGTATGAAGGTACCGCGGACGCCATTTATCAAAACCTTGGTTTTATGGAGTTGGCAGAACCTGATCAGGTTTGTATTTTTGGTTCCGATCATATTTATAAGATGGACATCAAACAGATGCTTGAGTTTCATAAGCAAAAACAAGCGTCTCTAACTGTTTCGGCGTTAAGAGTGCCACTCGAAGAAGCGTCTCAATTTGGAGTGATTGAAGTCGATGAAGAGGGGAAAATGATTGGCTTCGCCGAAAAGCCTGAATCACCGAAAGCCATTCCAGGAGATCCTGCACATTCTCTCGTCTCAATGGGGAATTACATCTTTGAAGCACAAGCTTTGTTTAGTGAGTTAATTGAGGATGCGGACAACCCTGAATCCTCCCACGACTTTGGCAAAGATATCATCCCTAAAATGTATCCTCGTGGCGACGTCTTTGTATATGACTTTAGTAACAACCAAATTCCAGGTGAAAAAGATAATGTCTATTGGCGTGATGTAGGCACCATTGACGCCTACTGGCAAGCGCATATGGATTTACTGGAAAAAGACGCGCCATTTTCACTGTATAACCGTAAGTGGCCAATGCACACCTATCACCCACCTCTACCACCGGCTACTTTTTCTGACTCTGTTAATGGTCGGGTACAAATCATTGACAGTTTGGTGTGTAATGGGAGCTATATCCGCGGCTCTCGTATCGAAAAATCAGTGCTAGGCTTTCGAACAAATGTTGCTTCTGCTTGCGATATTAGTGAAAGTATCCTGCTCGGTGATGTAAAAATTGGCGAAGGTTGCGTTTTACGTCGTGTGATTATTGATAAGGATGTGGATATTGCACCTGGTACTGAGATTGGCGTGAACTTGCAGCAAGATCGTAAGCTTTATCATGTATCAGAAGAAGGCATTGTCGTTATCCCTAAAGGAGCAAGAATTGGCTACTGATACATTCTCTATTTTGTTTGTTGCATCAGAAGTTGAAGGCTTGATTAAGAGTGGTGGTTTGGCCGATGTGGCCAAAGCACTGCCAGAAGCACTTTCTAAGCTTGATCAAAATATTCGTATTGCTTTACCTGCGTATGGGCAAATTACTGGTATTAAGCAATGTAAAGTCTTGCTTGATACGCGACTTGATACTTGGCCTCATACTCAGTATAAAGTGCGGCAAACAGAAGTCGCTGGTGTCATGGTGTATGCAGTAGAGTGTCCGGATTATTTTGACCGCCAAGAAATGTATGCGGAACAAAACCAAGCGTATAAGGACAATGGAGAGCGTTTTGCTTTTTTTAGTGCTGCTTGTTTGGATATGCTTCCTAAACTCGACTTTTTACCAAATATTATCCATGCCAACGACTGGCATACCGGGCTGATCCCATATTTATTAAAGCATCGTTATCACTCGATGCCTTTTTATTCCTCTATTAAAACGATCCTTTCTGTTCATAATGCTGTATTTAAAGGGCAGTTTCCTTTCGAAGAGGTTCAGTGTATTCCTGAATTCCACACACGATTTGCACCGGAAGCACAGGTGAGTGGCTCACATATTTCCATGCTCAAAGCCGGTGTGATGTGTGCTGATAAAGTGAATGCGGTAAGCCCACGCTATGCTGAAGAACTCAAAACGGATCTGGGAAGCCATGGGATGGGGGAAGAATTTCTCTCTAGAGCAGAAGATTTAGTCGGTATTTTAAACGGGTGTGATTATTCTGCTTGGGATCCGCGGCATGACCCTATTATCCCGGTAAATTACCATGGTGATTTGAAGAGTATGCTCCAAGGTAAGAAGGCGTGTAAGCGTGCTTTACAGCAACAGGTTAATTTACCTGAAAAAGACGTTGCGGTTTATGGCATGGTTTGCCGATTGACTCATCAAAAAGGCGTGCATTATTTTATGCCCGTTTTAAAAGAGTTTTTACGCAATAATTTACAACTTGTGGTTGTAGGGACTGGTGATCCTGTCTTTGCTTATCAGCTTGAACATATTGCAGAAGAGTTTTCGGATAACTTTGTTTTTGTAAATGCGTACGACAATGAGCTCGCTCATTTGGTGGAGGCGGGAGCCGATTTCTTCATTATGCCTTCAGAATTCGAGCCTTGTGGTTTGAATCAAATGTACAGTATGGCTTATGGCACTTTACCTATCGTTCGCTCCGTCGGCGGGCTAAAAGATAGCGTCACGGACTACGATGAAGATAATACTAAGGCAACCGGATTCGTTTTTCATAAGCCTGAACCTGAGGCTTTATTGGCCAAACTTCAACGAACATTTTTACTCTATTTACAATCGCCACAAGAAATTCAACGAACTCAATGCTTTGCCATGCAACAAGACTTTTGCTGGAATAACGCTGCAAATGAGTACTTGAAGTTATATCAATCGACTCAGAATTGAGAAAATGAAAGGCGCATTGGCGCCTTTTGACATTTTGTTACGCCCTTTCCCGAACAATTGTAAGGAATTGACTTAAGCTGAATATATTCAGTCATGTTCTGTGATATTCTTCGAAACTCGAATTTGTTAAACCTAAATTATTCGAAAAGATATGTCAGATAGTTTGCTATTTCATAAAACGTTTCTTCATCCAACTAGCTCTGAATGGGTTGTCTTTGTCCATGGAGCAGGGGGGAGTTCGTCTATCTGGTATAAACAGATCAAAGCATATAAAGCTCACTTCAATCTTTTATTGGTTGATTTACGAGGGCATGGAAAATCTAACGAGTTGCTTAAAGGGTTGATGTCTAATCAATACACGTTTAAAGCCGTGACAATGGATATTCTCCGCGTTCTTGATCACTTAAAGATACAATCCGCTCATTTTGTAGGTATGTCTTTGGGAACCATCATTGTGCGAAACTTGGCAGAGCTTGCCACTGACAGAGTACAGTCGATGGTGTTAGGGGGGGCGGTCACACGGCTGAATACTCGATCTCAAGTGTTGGTTAAGTTAGGGAACCTATTTAAACACATCGTGCCTTATATGTGGTTATACAGCTTATTTGCTTATATCGTCATGCCACAAAGAACTCAGAAAGAGTCACGCCATTTATTTATCCGGGAAGCCAAGAAATTATGCCAAAAGGAATTTAAACGCTGGTTTATTCTGACGGCTGAAGTGAACCCGCTTATGCGTTACTTTAAAGATAGAGAGCTTCCCATCCCGACGCTATATCTGATGGGAGAACGGGATTATATGTTTATTCAACCCGTAAAAGAGATGGTTGCGGTGCATCAAGAAAGCCATTTACTCGAGATTCCCGATTGTGGTCATGTATGTAATGTGGAGCGCTCTGACGAATTTAACAATCACTCCATTGCCTTTATTCAAAAGCAAATTGTAGCTCAGTGACTTTCCGGTAACGCTCCACAGTTCCAACATAAACCAAATTGTGATTCATTCTCCTCCCCGCACAGATGGCAATACCAGCTAGGTGCATTGCTGTTTCTTTGCGCTTCGTACTCCTCAATAATTGATAGAGCTAAAGTGTGTTTGGATGGGGCAAGTAACCATATATAGGCATTGGTCTCTGGTGATATAGGTAATTCGCCTTGCAAGCTAAAGATACCTTCTCCTCTAACCTCACAAGAGACATTCTGAGTTTTTAAAAGCTCACACAGAATGTGAGCTTCGGTTGGATTTTTGGCAATGTAGATTTTCACTACGCTTTTCCATTCTCCGCTGAAGGTGAGACGCGAATTTTCGCCATGATCCATTTAGCAATGACTGGGAACAAGCCAAGCAGAGCAAAAGAAACCAAGACTGATGGAGAAACAATACCAGATAGGCTTTCAATTTGCGCAAGCTGTGTACCTGCATTAAGGTAGACTGCCGTTCCTGGGAGCATGCCAAGTTGGCTTACCAAATAAAATCGCAACGTTGTGATTGGTGTTAACCCCATTAGTAGGTTTATGAGGAAAAAAGGAAAAACTGGAATTAAACGTAGAGAGAATAGATAGAATGCCCCGTCTTTTTCAACCCCATTGTTAATTGCAGTCAACTTATCACCAAACTTACTTTGCACCCACTCTCGTAATAAGAAGCGGCTACTTAAAAAGGCGAGCGTCGCACCGATCGTGCTGGCAAATGAGACAAGCAGTAAACTAGTCCAAAACCCAAATAAAGCGGCGCCAAGCAATGTCACCACTGCCGCTCCAGGAATAGAAAAGGCAGTGATGGCAACATAGGCAAAGAAATAGGTTGTTGCTGCAATGAAGAAATTGTTTTCAATAAAGTTTGCTAGTTCAAGCTGCTGAGCTTTTGCGTTTTCGAGTGTGAGATGTTGGCCGAAATTCATTGCCAGAAATATGATGGTCACAACCAGTAATACACCAAGAATGAGTTTTTTATTCATACAGATAGCTCCCACGACCAATTGGCTCAATTAACAAAAAAAGATACATAAAAAAGTAACGATAGCATTTAGTTTTAAATGGTAGTACTAAGCTATTAGAACAGGGAGAGGGGCAAAAAATTTCAAATAATAAAAAACCAGCGACGAGCGCTGGTTTTTATTGGTCAATATAGAGTTACTTCAAGCTACTCATTAATTCTTCACGTCGGTTTTGAGGGATCACCGACCAATGAGTGCCTTTAATTGCTCCTTCCAAAGCCCACAGCAGTTCAATGCTGACATCTGAGGAATGAGTCTGCTGAATCGCTTTAAACGCTTCTACTGCGCCTTTCTCTTCCAAATTCTCGACTGAATCAATACCTGCTTTTTTGAGCATGCGCTCTGTAGCAAGTCTTAGGTTAGGAAGATCTTTTAAGCGTTCAGGCTTAGCCTTCGCTTGAGTTGTTTTCTCTTGTTTTGCAACGACTAGCGCTTTTTGAGCTAGAGAGATAATTCGTTCTTTATCGTCATACCATGCTTCTGGCATAGCGAAGTATTTAGTGACAACCGGGAAGCCGCGTTTTTTATAAACATAAGGCTCTAACCCTTGAGATTTAAACATTTCCGCGGACTGCTCGTCTGCTCTGATGTGTAACTTATCGTTTACCACCAATGCGAACATAGTGCTGTCTGCGAAAACTCCAAAGCCACCAAACATTGAACGAGATTTTATGCGCCCTAGTTGTTCAAAGAGTCGCATTGAGTCTTTTAGTACTGGTTTATCCATGCTGTAAATTCTCGGTGTATAGTTATACGCCACCAATGCAGGTCCGAGAGATTAGCAAAATAATGCAGATGTATTGTCAGTAAGGAGTTAACAGTTTGCATTTTTGCCATCGGCAACCCCGCTACCTTGCAGTTTCCTGTGTAGGCCGGAGGCTTTGCGTCCCATCCTTTCGGATTGGTTTGCCCTGTGCGTGGCTTAATTTATTCCACTAAAGAATAAATAATATTTGAGGCAAGTATCACACTCTGATGGTCTAAATGTGATCTTAATTCAGATATTTACTTGTTTGTTGTGTTTGGTTGGCAGAAAAAGCCGATACCGAACAGTACAAAGTTATTAGCTATTGATTTTTTTAACAGTATTTCGCTCGACAATTTCGGGATGCATCTCAAAAACACGTTTTTCATGTTCTTTGTCTTTGATTCGTTCCAGTAATATTTCGAACGCGTTTTTACCAACACGGCGCTTTGGTTGGTGAACGGTTGTGAGTGGTGGCGAGAAATACTCTGCAAGTTCAATATTGTCATAGCCAATAACGGACATATCTTCAGGAATGCGGATTCCTTTCTGTTGAAGGCGGCTCATTAACCCTAATGCCATGGTGTCATTAAAGCAGAATATTGCAGTTGGTTTCTTGTCCATGGCGACAATTTTATCCGCCGCCAATACCGCAGTGTCACACTCAAAGTTACCTTCAAGGATCCAGTCTTCATTGACGGCTAAATTGGCTTCTTTCATCGCGCGTTTGTAGCCTAGAATACGTTCTTGACAGGCGGCTTTTTCAAAATGGCCACTGAGACAAGCAATATCTGTGTGCCCGTGGTTAATCAGATATTTCGTGGCAAGGTAGCCACCTTCTTCAGAATTGTCGATAATCTTATCAGCTTGTGAGCTTTCTGGGCCCCAATCCATCACTACTTTTGGGATGTCAGCGTGACGATCGAGCATTTCACTCAGTTCTTCTGTTAGGTCAGAACACATCACCAAGATGCCATCTACGCGCTTTTCCGCAAGCATACGAATGTAATCTCGTTGTTTTTCGTAAATACCACCTGTATTACACAAGATAAGTGTATAACCTTGGCGATAGCAGTAACTTTCTACGCCATCAATCACTTCTGAGAAAAACAGGTTTGTAGATTGGGTAACAAGCATACCGATCGTGCGAGTCGTGTTGCATTTTAAGCTACGAGCAACCGCACTCGGAGCGTAGTTTAGCTCCTTGACGGCTTCCATCACTTTTTCTTGAGTCGCTTCAGCAACAAATCGAGTTTTGTTGATCACATGAGAAACGGTGGTGGTAGATACGCCAGCAAGGCGAGCTACATCTTTTATAGTGGCCATAGGTTTGTCCTGTCGATGACTGCCACAAATCTCTATTCTGATTTTAGAATAATTTGGCAGAAAGTATCAGAAACACAAAAACCGCTTTTAAAGAGCGGTTTGTATTTTACATTATTCGTTTTTATCGTTTGCGGTCTCGATTTTAGACCGCCAAATTCTCACTGGCAAATAAAAATAGCAATTAAGCTCGTGCTTAAATCACAATTTAACTAACCATAAAGCTGACTTGATTAGTTACCAGCTAAATAAACGCAATCTAACTCAAGAAATGCAATGGTTAGTTGGCTAATCGCAGCGTAAAAACCAAATTCGTCCAAAGACTGACACTTATCACTAAATTGAGGTGTCCAATTTAGAATGTGTTTCTTAATAAATTGCTCTTGTTCTGCAAGTGCTTCTTCCATGTGGCGCTCTTGTTCAAGCTCATTAGAACGAATGATCAGGTTGCCGAGAAAGTCGAGTTCAATAGCAATATGGTCAGCAGGTTCATTTAGGTTTTTATCGATAGCAATGCCGTGCTGCTCCATGATGGTTTGCATTTCTTTAGCTGGCTCATCATTTAAAAGACCGGATTTACCCACGTACATAGATGCATATGGTAGGGCGGAATCCTTATCCGACTTCAAGAAAATGTCACAAAAGTCTGCCGCTAATTCTAACTGTGCATCTTCGCGATCCATTAAGCGGTTTAGAGCGTCAATCAACTTGTCTGACGCGGTTTTTAAGCTTTCGTTTTCGCCCAATCCAGTCAAAAAAGCGCGAATTTCTGGTGAATGATATTGTTCAATATCTGTTTCTGTTAGCTCTCTAGCAAACACACTTGATAGCCACCAGTATATTTCTGCTCGCTTTTCATTAAACGCCTTGATTTCTTGCATTATGCGCGACTCCTAGTATCGGTATATAGTTAGTTTAACGAATAAAAATGAATAGCGGTAATATGTGTTGTGACAAATAAAGCCCAATTATTCGAAAATATGAACCGTTGGTCGACATTTGTTCTGAATCAAGAAAAAATCACCTTTCTTGATTTTAGAATGATAAAAGCTAGATATGTTACGAATTATGAATAGAATATAACGGCAAATAATTCCATATACAATATGAGTAGTGTAGATGAGCTATCACGTACTAGTAGTTGAAGATGATGCGGTCACTCGCAGTAAACTGGCAGGCTACTTTCAGAATGAAGGTTACTCTGTCAGCGAGGCTGATAGTGGTGAAAAAATGCGCGAGATGCTACAGGCCAATGAAATTGACCTAGTTATGTTAGACATTAATCTTCCAGGAGAAGATGGTCTGATGCTTACTCGTGAGCTTCGCAGTCAGTCTGATATTGGGATTATCCTGGTGACAGGACGCACGGATAGCATTGATAAAATCGTTGGCCTCGAAATGGGTGCAGACGACTACGTAACAAAACCTTTTGAGCTGCGTGAGCTATTGGTTCGAGTGAAGAACCTATTATGGCGTATATCTAATGCTCGAAATGGCTCTGAGCGAGATGACGCGAAGAAGCAAGATGAAAATGTGGTGCGTTTTGGAGAGTGGACGTTTGATATTCAGCGTCGAGCACTGAGCCGAAATGGCGAACCCGTCAAATTAACCAAAGCAGAATACGAATTACTTGTCGCACTGTCTTCGTACCCTAACCAAGTCCTTAGTCGCGAACGTATTTTGAATATGATCAGTCACCGTGTTGATGCACCAAATGACCGTACGATTGATGTTCTGATCCGCCGTATGCGTGCGAAGATGGAGTTTGATCCGAAGAACCCACAAATTTTCGTTACCGTTCATGGTGAAGGTTACATGTTTGCTGGTGATTAATACCAAGGTACGAATCAAATAATATAAAAAGCCGAAGCATTTGCTTCGGCTTTTTGTTTTTAATCTATGGATTAAACGTTACTTTGAGAAGATTCCAGCGCTTTTTCTTCGTAATCAGAAGCCCAATCGCGAAGTGTTTGCCAGATAGTTCCAAGCGTTTCATGCCAATAGCGCTCTGTTTGCTCTAAATAACGTGCTTTAGGCGCATATTTTTCCCAAAACTGAGAGACATTACTTTGTGCTAGATAGTTAGTTGGAGCAGGGTAAGGCGTTAGACCCGCGGAGTGAAATTCATTCAAAGCGCGATTCATATGGCTAGCTGAAGTGACAACAACCAGCTTTTTGCGTTGAACAAAGGCTGCAGCTTGTCTTGCTTCCTCCCAGGTATCTTTTGCCGTTTCCAGTAAGATAATATCAGATTTAGATACACCTAAGGCTAAGGCTACTTTTGCCATCATGCGAGCATTACTGACTTCTGAGCCTCCAGCATAGCCAGACAAGATCAATTTTGCGCCAGGGTACATACGTAAAATACGGATTCCCTCGCTCAAACGCATTAACCCAGCGCGGCTGAGTTCAGACGTGGGCGGGATTTTATCGTCCACCACATGACCACTGCCTAGTACCATGACGTAGTCGATCGATTCATCGACAGGGAAAAATGCAGAATATTGGCGCTCCAAAGGCATAAGAAGGCGTGAAGACACAGGTTGGAATGCGATCAAAAAGAGCCCAATGAATGAAAATAATACAATGAAACACCCAGTTTTCTGTTTACGTGTAAACATGATCAGCATTAAGCCAGCGAAACCGATGAAAAGCATCGCAGGTAATGGCATGAGCAAGGATGAAACCATTTTTTTCAGCTCAAACATACTTAAATAGTCCGAAAAAACATCAATTGATTATAAATTTAAGAGAAAGCCTCTTTATTCCTGCTTTCCTTGTGACAGAATAGCAGCACGATTAGTTATGATACCCCAAGCTGCTGTGACTGAAGATCGCAATTTCGACGATATTGCCCACAAATTTGCAAAAAATATTTACGGTTCAGGGAAAGGTGAGGTGCGCCAAGTGATTGTTTGGCAAGATCTTCAGCAAATTCTCTCTGAACTTAACGCTGAGAATAGCTCAATTTCCGTATTAGATGCGGGAGGTGGCTTGGCACAAATGTCGCAAAAGCTTGCTAAGCTCGGACATCAAATCACGTTATGTGATCTATCTTTTGAAATGCTGCAGCTTGCCAAGCAAGATATTGCAAAAAATGGCGTGCTTGAGCAGTATCGCCTGATTCATTCACCAGTCCAATCGATCTCCGAACATATGGAAGAGCCGGTTGAGCTTGTGATGTTCCACGCTGTGATGGAGTGGTTAGCTGACCCGCATACGGCGTTGCAAAAAGTTTTAGAGCAGGTTAAGCCCGGTGGTATTGCATCAGTGATGTTCTATAACCACCATGGTTTAGTCTATAAAAATGTAGTGTGTGGCAACCTACCGCATGTGCTTGACGGTATGCCACACCGGAAACGATTTAAATTACAGCCACAGAAAGGCTTAATTCCAGCCGATGTTTATCAATGGATTGAAGATGCTGGTTTTGAAATTTGTGGTAAATCTGGGATCCGCTGTTTTGCTGACTATATAGGAAATATGGAGTATATGGGGGATTACCAGTTTGAAGATGTACTGGCACTCGAACAAAAATTATGTCGACAAGAGCCATACCTCTCATTGGGTCGATACATTCATGTATGGGCCAAAAAAGAAAAATAAGCAGGAATAACAATGAGTGAGATGACTCAAAACGCTGCTGAACAACCCATCGATGAATTAGTTGGCTGGGTTAAACAGCATGACTTCTCATTGAGCCTAACCACTGAACGGCTGGCATTTCTAATTGCCATTGCTGTTTTGAGCAACGAAAGGTTTGATGAGGAGCTGGGTGAAGGGGAGTTACACGACGCCTTTACCATTGTCACTCGACTATTTGAGGACACCGGGGAAGCTTCTGCATTTCGTGCGAATAACGCCATTAACGAAATGGTGAAACAACGTCTTATCAGTCGCTTCACCAGTGAAGTGACCGATGGTGCGAGTATCTATCGATTGTCACCGCTGGCAATTGGGATTACTGATTACTATGTGCGCCATCGTGAGTTTTCAAAACTCAAGCTGTCGATTCAGTTGTCAATGGTGGCAGATGAAATGGCGAAAGCCATTGAAGCCGCACAAAAAGGTGGCACACCGGGGCATTGGAAGAAAAACGTTTATGGCGTACTAAAGTATTCTGTTGGTGAGATCTTTGATCAAATTGACCTTAACCAACGCGTCATGGATGAGCAACAGCGCTCAGTTAAAGAGCAAATTGCAGAACTGCTAAATAAAGACTGGCGCGATGCCATCAACAACTGTGAAGCACTGCTAACCGAAACGTCCACGACACTACGTGAACTGCAAGATACGCTTCAAGCAGCAGGAGATGAACTACAAACTCAAATCCTAGACATACAGGAAATTGTATACGGTGATGATGAGTTAGAGTTCATTGAAGAAACCCTGTTTGGCTTGCAGATGAAGCTCGACAGAATCACCAGTTGGGGTCAACAAGCGATTGATTTGTGGATTGGTTACGACCGCCACGTGCATAAGTTTATCCGTACTGCAATTGATATGGATAAAAATCGCGCGTTCAGCTCTCGTTTGCGTCAGTCTGTCAAAGACTACTTCGATATGCCTTGGTATCTGACTTACGCAGATGCTGAACGTCTCACCGATCTCCGTGATGAAGCTCTTGTGCTTCGTGACGACGAAGTGACGGGCCATATTCCTCTTGAAGTTGAATATGAAGAGTTCCAACAGGTCAATGATGAGTTGTCAGAACGTATTGGCGATATGCTGCGTGTTCATAAAGAGCAGGGCACGCCAATCGATCTTGGTCTGGTATTGCGTGATTATCTTGCGCAGCACCCACGCACTCATCACTTCGATTTAGCACGTATCGTGATTGATCAAGCGGTTCGACTGGGTTACTCCGAGTCAGATTACAACGCTATCCAGCCAGATTGGCAGGCGATCAACGAATATGGTGCAAAGGTACAAGCAAATGTCATCGACCGATACTAATGAATACATGTCAGAGAATCTGGCAAAAGCAATTTCAAACCCTCTTTTCCCTGCACTGGACAGTATGCTGCGTGCTGGGCGTCATATCTCAAGTGAAGATCTCGATAACCATGCGTTATTGTCTGATTTTGAGGTTGAACTGGCGTCTTTTTATCAGCGATACAACACGGAGCTAGTCAAAGCGCCAGAAGGTTTCTTCTATTTGCGCCCCCGTTCTACATCGTTGATTGGCCGCAGTGTTTTATCCGAACTGGATATGCTGGTGGGTAAAGTTCTGTGTTTCCTTTACTTAAGCCCAGAACGTTTGGCTCATGAGGGGATCTTTACCAACCAAGAACTGTACGAAGAGCTTTTGGCTCTGGCGGATGAAAAGAAACTGATGAAGCTGGTGACTAACCGTGCAACAGGCTCTGATCTCGACAAAGAAAAACTGTTTGAAAAAGTACGTACGTCTCTTAGACGTCTGCGCCGTCTGGGTATGATCATCAATATTGGTGAAACAGGTAAATTTAGCATCAGTGAGTCAGTGTTCCGTTTTGGTGCTGATGTACGCGTTGGTGATGACATGCGTGAAGCTCAGCTTCGTCTGATCCGTGACGGTGAAGCAGTGGTGCACACGAAAGAGCCAAGTCAAGGTAGCCTGCTATCTGAAGACGATGAGAACAATGACAACGAGCAAGCAGAATTAGAGGGTGAAGCATGATTGAAAGAGGTAAATATCAATCGCTGACCATGGTCAACTGGAACGGCTTCTTTGCTCGTACTTTTGATATTGATGAATTAGTTACCACACTCTCTGGTGGTAACGGCGCGGGTAAATCGACCACGATGGCGGCATTTATTACGGCGCTGATCCCAGACCAAACCTTACTTCACTTCCGTAACACAACGGAAGCGGGCAGTAGCCAATCATCTCGAGACAAAGGTCTATACGGTAAGCTTCAACCGGGGGCGTGTTATGCCTCTTTGGATGTGGTGAACTCACGCAAACAGCGTTTGTTATTCGCGGTTAAGCTGCAACAGGTAGCGGGTCGAGATAAAAAAGTCGACATCAAACCTTTCGTGATTCAAGGACTACCGAGCCATGTTAAGCCGACCGATGTACTCATTGAGAATGTCTCAGACACCCAAGCGCGCGTTCGTCAGATCAACGAAGTGAAAGATGCCGTTGCGCAATATGAAGGTGTGCAGTTTAAGGCATTTAGCTCGATTGTTGATTACCACGCGCAAATGTTTGAGCTCGGAGTGATCCCTAAGAAGCTGCGTAATTCCAGCGACCGTTCTAAGTTCTACCGTCTTATTGAAGCTTCCCTTTATGGTGGTATTTCTAGCGCGATCACGCGTTCACTCCGAGACTACTTATTGCCACAAAATGGCGGGGTGAAGAAAGCATTTCAAGATATGGAATCTGCGCTGCGTGAAAACCGCATGACACTGGAAGCGATCAAAACCACACAGGCTGACCGCGATCTATTCAAACACCTGATCACGGAATCCACCAACTATGTTGCGGCAGACTATATGCGTCATGCTAATGATCGTCGTAACAAGTTAGAGCAAACACTGGCTCTTCGTGGTGAGCTATTTGGTTCGCGTGAGACCTTGGTTGAGCAAAATAATCTGCTTAACCGGGTACAAGAAGAACTCGAGTTGCTGATTGAGTCGGAAGCGGCACTAGAGCAAGATTACCAATCTGCATCTGACCACCTTCAATTGGTGCAAAATGCGCTGCGTCAGCAAGAAAAAATTGCCCGTTATCAGGAAGATCTTGAAGAGCTCAATGAGCGCCTTGAAGAGCAGATGATGGTAGTCGAAGAAGCGAAAGAACGCGTCATGGTGGCGGAAGAGCAATCCACAGTTGCGGAAGAAGAAGTGGATAGCCTGAAAACGCAACTTGCCGATTATCAGCAAGCGCTAGACGTACAACAAACGCGAGCACTGCAATACCAACAAGCCGTTCAGGCGCTAGAAAAAGCGAAGCAATTACTAGGTAAAGAGAACCTCACGGCAGAGGCTGCGCAAGCATTGGTGTCTGATCTAAAAAATCAGGAAACAGAGAACACCAATAAGCTCCTTGCAGTGAAACATAAGCTTGATATGTCTTCAGCGGCGGCTCAACAGTTCGATACAGCACTTAAACTGGTGAAGAGCATTGTTGGTGATATTGAACGCAAAGAGGCCTCAAGCCACGCTCAGTCTGCGATTTTGAAGGCGCGTGATGCAAATCAAGTGGTGCAAAATGAGCAGCAATGGCGTGCCCAACACCGTGATGTTGAGCGTAGCCTGAATCAACAGCGTTTGGCAAAAGAGTCAGCCGCTGCGTACCAAAAGCAATTTCAGATTGAATTGAACGATGAAGTGACGTTTGAACAAGAACGTGAACGTCATGCGATGCAAATTGAATCGCTTGAAATTGCGCAAGAAGAGCTGCGTGAACAACGCAGTGAGCAACGTCGCCTAGAGCAAGATGCAAGAGCCGAAATCAATAAGCTTGAAGCAATTGCGCCAACATGGATTGCCGCCAATGACGCACTAGAAGCGTTAAAAGAACAAAGTGGTGCGGACCTGTATGACAGCCAAGCAGTCATGTCACAGATGCAAGTGGTGTTAGAGCAAGAGAAAGAGCAATCTCTTGCGAAAGACAAGCTTGCCGAGCGCCGTACTCATTTAGAGGGCGAAATTGAACGTCTGGCTTCACCGGGGGGTTCAAATGATCCGCGCCTTAAAGGGTTAGCCGATACGTTAGGTGGTGTACTGCTGTCTGAAATTTATGACGACATTACCATCGACGACGCGCCATATTTCAGTGCGATGTACGGCCCAGCGCGTCATGCGATTGTGGTTTCAGACTTATCTGGCATTGAAGAGAAACTGGTTGAGCTAGACGACTGTCCAGATGATCTCTACATCATTGAAGGTGATATTGATGCCTTTGATGACAGCTCATTCGACGCAGAAGAGTTGGAAGGGGCGGTTTGTGTTCGCATGAACGATCGCCAAATGCGTTATTCACGCTTCCCGGAGATCCCACTATTTGGCCGTGCAGCACGTGAGCAGCGTCTTGAGTTGTTACGTAATGAGCGTGAAAAAGTGGTTGAGGAACATGCGAAAGCCGCATTTGACTCTCAAAAACTTCAGCGTTTGTATCAAGCGTTCAACAGTTTTGTGGCGAAACACATTCAGGTTGCGTTTGAAGCTCACCCAGAAAAAGCATTGCAAACGTTACGTGATAAGCGCAACCAGCTTTCTCGTACCTTGGCTGACTTGGATGCAAAAGAGCAGCAACAACGCAGCCAACTGCTTAATAGCAAACAGGCGCTTTCTGCACTCGATAAACTGGCGTCAAGCATTAATCTGATTGAAGATGATTCATTACAAGCGCGCTTTGATGAGCTGGAAGAGAAAATTAACCAGTTGTCAGAAGCCAAAGTGTTCTTAACCAGTCACGGCAAAGCGATTGCAGAGCTTGAGAAAATCGCCTCTGCTTTAGAAGCGGACCCAGAGCAGTTCGATGCGCTAGAAGCCGAATACAAAGCGGCTGATATCAACTTACAAGAGTTGAAGAAACAAATTTTTGCGCTTTCTGACTTGGTGGAACGCCGTCATTATTTTGCGTATTCAGATTCTGTTGATTTGCTTAACCAAAGCAGCGAACTCAGTGAGCAGTTGAAAGCGAAGTTGGTGGAAGCAGAACGTATGCGAACTCGTACGCGTGACGAGCTGAAGCAAGCACAAAGCCAGATGAACCAATACAATCAGGTGCTAGCATCATTGAAGAGTTCTCATCAGGCGAAACTTGAAACCGTTCAGGAGTTCAAGCAAGAGCTGCAAGAATTTGGTGTGACAGCGGATGAAGGCGCACAAGAGCGTGCAATTCGTCGCCGCGATGAGCTGCATGAGCGCTTACATACGTCTCGAGGACGTAAGAGCGAATACGAACGCACTATTACCTCCACCGAGCTCGAAATGAAAGGCGTGGCGAAACGTCTGAAAAAAGTACAAAAAGAGTACATTGAACTGCGTACATTCGTTGTCGCTGCCAAAGCTGGCTGGTGTTCAGTACTTCGCCTTGCGCGCGAAAACGATGTTGAGCGTCGCCTGCATAAACGTGAACTAGCGTACATGTCGGCGGGTGAGCTACGTTCTATGTCGGATAAATCATTAGGTGCATTGCGTCTAGCTGTGGCTGACAATGATGACCTGCGCGATGCACTTCGTTTGTCTGAAGATAATGCACATCCGGAGCGTAAAGTTCTGTTCTATATTGCGGTTTATCAGCACCTTCGCGAACGTATCCGTCAGGATATTATTCGCACCGATGATCCGGTCGAAGCGATTGAAGAGATGGAAGTTGAGCTGGCACGTTTGACGGAAGAGTTAACTCAGCGTGAAAATCGCTTAGCAATCAGCTCTGAATCTGTGGCGAGCATCATCAAGAAAACCATCCAACGTGAGCAAAACCGTATCCGAATGCTGAACCAAGGCTTGTCGAACATTGCCTTTGGTCAGGTGAAAGGTGTGCGTTTGAATGTGAAAGTACGTGAAAGCCACGAAGTACTGCTGAATGGCTTAGCAACTCAACAAGAACAGCACAAAGACTTGTTTGAATCAGCGCGTTATACCTTCTCTGAAGCGATGGCCAAGCTATTTCAACGTGTGAACCCACATATTGACATGGGTCAGCGTTCGCCTCAGGTATTGGGTGAAGAACTGCTAGATTACCGTAATTACCTTGAGCTAAGTATTGAAGTTAACCGTGGTTCTGATGGTTGGCTGCAAGCGGAGTCTGGCGCACTGTCTACTGGTGAAGCGATTGGTACCGGTCAGTCAATCCTGTTGATGGTAGTTCAAAGCTGGGAAGAAGAATCTCGTCGCTTGCGCAGCAAAGACATTGTTCCGTGTCGTTTACTGTTCCTTGATGAGGCGGCACGTCTGGATGCGAAGTCGATCTCAACCCTGTTTGAGCTGTGTGATCGTCTGGACATGCAATTGCTGATTGCTGCACCAGAAAACATCAGCCCAGAGAAGGGCACCACCTACAAATTGGTTCGTAAGGTCTTTAAAGACCATGAACACGTTCACGTGGTGGGGTTACGTGGCTTTGGTCAGGAAGAAAAGCCCGCCTTTTCATCAGGACAAGAGGATCCAGAACAAGAACTGGCTGAAGAGTTGTAAGCTGCGTTTACATTGAGATAGTGAAATGAATCCCCGACATTGGCTCGGGGATTTTTTTATCCTCAATAAACCCGCTAGTCCCTCTTGATATCAGGTATATTTTTGTAAATTGATGGGTGTTATAAATTTATCAATCAACCGTTTACCTTATTAATCACAGCTTGTAGTGTAGCCTTATCGCGCCAACTAAGATGTATTGCATGCAGTATTGAGGACATTTATTTGAATCGAGGAAATAAAACCGTAGCTACGCATATTAAGAACCTAGAAGGAAAAAAGAGACTGTATGAGGTAACACTATCGAGTTATTACAAAGTAAGTCAGTATTTCTTAAATGATGTAACTGGAGATTTCTATAACTTCGAGTCTAGCTATGAAGCGCACTTCAAACTGCTGTGTATCGGCCACCACTTACCTTCAGTGTCGCGGGATGCTGTTTATCAGCACCTGCAAAAGGCGCAAGAATATGCTTTGCTCCGGTATAGAGAGTTAACTGCACCTAAGGATGAAACAATTCATTATCACTACCAAGGGCGTGACTTTTATATCCAAGGGAAAGGTAAAGAAATAAACGTTATTGATGGAGCAAACTGGATTGAGTTAGTCTTTTTAACCATTGTTTCCGGGCGATATCAGGATCTGAATTTCCTAATGGAGATGTTGGCAAAAGAGCAGGTTGAGTTTTTAAGTGAGCAATCTTACTTGATGAATCAACTTTATTTGCATTGCTTAGGGTTGATGAAGCACGAGAATATTGAACAGCTTATTGAAGACCTGATGACTCAGATTAACTTGAACAAACAGTCATCAAGAGAAAAAGCGCACGCGCTATGTGGCATCACAATTACTTTGGGCTTTTTTGATGTGATGAAAGCGATTCATAACCAAGATGAAATGGTTTTTCGAGCAGCGACGAAACGCGCTCTAGAGATGCATAAAGAGTGGTGGACTCACAGTGAAGATTTCAGCAACAACCCGAGTGGTTATATCGCCTTTCCGTTATTAACTGCCACCAAGTACGCCAAAGAAAAGTATGGCTATTCGCTAGACTTTGAGTCTGATTATTTACCTATTGCTCTTATTTAAATCTGTGTTTACTTGAGCAAAAAAAAATCCCTCGACTAAATCGAGGGATTTTTATTTGAGAGCTGAAATGAGTGACTAAAAATCGGGCGTGGAGCCGAATTGTTTCATGGCGTAAGCCACGCGTTCATGCGCTTTGGGGTATTCAGCCGGAGTACCAAGGTTTTCAATATGGTGCAGCCTTGGTAGCAAACCTGCGCCATTTGCTATCTGAATGGCTAAACCGGGACGTGCATTCAGTTCAAGCACCATTGGCCCTTCTTCTTTATCCAGCACCATATCCGTACCCATATAGCCAAGACCTGTCATTTCCCACGCACTCGCTGCGAGCGTTAACAGGCGTTCCCAGTGTGGGACTTGAAGGGTGGATAAATCTTTATCGGTATCGGGGTGATTCGCGATCGGTTGGTCAAATTGCACGGCACGAATAGCTCGACCAGTGGCGATGTCAATACCAACGCCAACGGCGCCTTGGTGCAAGTTCGCCTTACCATCAGAGGCAGAAGTCGAGCAACGCATCATTGCCATCACTGGGTAGCCTTTAAATACGATAATACGTACATCAGGCACCCCTTCATAACTGAAACCTTCAAAGCAATCATCGAATTTGATCAGGTTTTCGACCACGGCGACGTCATTTTTACCACCAAGAGAGAACAGGCCAGCCAATGCGTTACTGATATGGCGTTCAACGTCTTCTTGGTTAATGGTCGAGCCAGATGGTTTGGTATAGACGCCATCTTTATGAGAGGTAATGACTAAGATGCCTTTACCACCACTGCCTTGAGCGGGCTTAATAACAAAGCCCGGCCAGTTTTTCACCATGTTGTGAATGCTTTTTACTTCAGCTTGGTTATGAATTACACCAATCAGTTTTGGCACCGTACAACCAGCTTGTTCTGCAATGATTTTGGTTTTTAACTTATCGTCCACCAATGGGTACTTTGAGCGATCATTGTATCGACCAATGTAACTGTGGTTACGTTGGTTCATACCCATGATGCCTTTTCGACGCAACTTAAACGGGGAGGTGAAGTTCGAAAACATCAATTAATCCTCCGCAAGTGGTTTAAAGCGGCGAAGCTCGGTTAAACGGTAACCTGTGTATGTACCAAGCAGCAAAATGCCAGCTAGCACAATCAGTTGAAGACCGATAAAGTTAAATGTTAGGTGCTGCACGTATGGGTTTGTCATTGCAAGATAAACCAACACAGAGGTAAGCAATGAACCACCACCTTGAAGCACCACTTCTTTGGCACCTTCTTCTTCCCACAAAATCGACATACGTTCAATAGTCCAAGACAAGATGATCATCGGGAAGAAGGTAATAGAAAGCCCTTCAGTCAGGCCAATCTTAAAGGCTACAACGGTAAACACGGAAATGATCATGATCACGGTGATGATGACCGCTGAAATCCGGGCAACCAGCAGTAAGTTAAGCCTTGATAAGTAACTTCGGATGATTAAACCTGTGCCGACAATTAGCAAGAAGCCAACAATGCCTGTCACCAATTGTGTTTGTACAAATGCAACCGCGATCAACACTGGCATAAAGGTACCAGAGGTTTTTAGGCCGATAATGACACGCAGGAAAACCACGATAAGTGCGCCAATTGGGATCAGCATGATGGTCTTAAACATCGCTTGCTCTTCAAGTGGCAAGCTATGGATTGAAAGGTTAAGCAGACCATCAGCTTCGACTTTGTCGTTGGTTGCTTGCTGAGCCGAAACTTGCTGTGCAATCATTGAGAAGTGCACTTGGCTGTTTTGGCCGCCAACAACATCAAGTAGTGAGATGTTGGATTCATCCCAGACTAAGATATTCGGCTGAACAGATTGATTGGTGCTTTCAGGATTGAATAGCTTCCACTCTTTTCCATCCCAAACTTGGTTCATTTGTTGGATGCTTTGGCGGCGACGGCCATCTTCCAACTCAACAACACCGGCAATTTTGCTTGGAATTTGAGCGTAAGCGAGGATTTTATCGACCGCTTCAACCTTGCTCATCTTATTTAAAATAAGTGCGGCATTTTGGCTTTCATTGTCGTTAATAATTTTAACCAGTTCACGGGTGAAGGTGATGTCGTCGGCTGAGCGTTGGTTTGCACGCTCAATAACGGCAACAACGGCAGCTTCAACTGGGCCTTCAAACGTTGGTTTTGCTATTTCTTCACTTGGGGGAATAGGGTCCACTTTCGCTTGCGGGTCAACCAAGAACTGAGCTTTGTAGTAAATGGTTTGTGGGCCCATGGCAGAGCGGATTGACCACTCAGCACGTCGGCCTGCATCGCTGTCTACGTAAGAAACGCCGTAACCCGGAGAAGAGGAAGACTCACTAATCAGTGTGTAACCTGTTTGGGTATGAGGCGCGGCTAAAGAGGCTTTAATTGGCTTACCTTGGCCATAAAATTCGACTCGAGCTTCAATATCCCAGATCTGGCGAGCCTCGCCTGGAGTCCATGGCACACCATAATTTTGGTGGCGGAACATACTCAATGCAATACCTGCCACAATCAGCAGGATCACTGAGATGTAAAAGGGTACTTTTGACGTCATAAAGTTACCTTATTTTTTCTTATTGTTTCCCGTGAAAATGTACTGGCGACTTACGTCTACCACAGCGATGTCACGGATGAACTCGCGCCCCAGCAATACTGGGTGGCTCATTTGAGAACGGTCAGCTAGTGTAAACTGTGCTTTCTCGTGGATTTTGCCAACTTTAACCCACAATTCGACCACAGCACGACGCTCAGAATCGTCGTTTGTTGATTGACGGATTTTCACGTAACGCTGCACCGGAGCTTCAATCCAGTTATCGTCACCAGCCACATTTTGCTCATCAGACAAATGGAAACGGACCCAGTTTTTGCCGTTACGTTCAAATTCTTCGATATCAACAGCATTGAGAGAAGAGGTTGCCGCACCGGTATCCACACGTGCATCAAATGTTTGGTTGATTGAGTCGATAGTCACTTTCTCTATCGAGCCAAGTACAACTTCATGAGAGGGTTGAGGAGGTGTTGGGACAGGTGCAGGTAAAATGACCGGCTTTCTCTCTTTTTTGATCTCGGTAATTGCTTCTTTCTTGAATGAAAGCAATTCACCGTTAAGAGATTTAATTTGACCTTCAAGGCTTTCAATGTAGCCAGACTGACTGCTTAGCTGAAGTTCTAGACTAGAGATTTTATTGGTCAGATTGGTTTCAGAAGCTTGGATAGCTGCTAACGTTTCTTGGTGATATTGTTCGCTGTTTGTTAGAGTACATCCGGAAAGTACAGCGAGCGCGACTACTGGTGACAATCTTTTAAGCATTGAAAAACCTGAAAATGGTTAAATTATTTTAATTTTGGGAGTTTAGCTTATCCAATCTCACACTCCAAGCAACCAGATGACTATGGTTCTTAAGTCGTGAGGATTGGCAAATAAACGTAAAAAATTAAGGACGCAAGACGCATCCTTAATACAACAGTATAAGGGTAATGATTTGACGTGTCAGAAGGGTTAACTCTTTGTCAAATTAGCAAGACACCGTCTTAATTTTGTTTCTTTATCGGTTTTTTAGCGACAAGAACAGCGCGGCGAGGTGCTGGGTGTCCTTCAACGGTTTTGCTTGGGTCATTTTGGTCGAGATAATCGGGTAGTGAATTATGCGTCATCCACTCAGTAGTGCGTTGTTCTCCTACGGTGGTGACGTTCTCGTCTACAATACGAACGTCTTCAAAACCAACTTGTTCAAGCCACACTTTTAACGCTTTTGCCGATGGGAAAAAGTAAACGTTGCGCATTTGCGCGTAGCGATCAACCGGAACCAGTACAGAGGTTTCATCCCCTTCAATAACCAGAGTCTCTAGTATCAGTTCACCACCCTCAACCAGCTGGTCTTTCAGTTGGATCAAATGATCAAGCGGTGAGCGACGGTGATAGAGCACACCCATGCTGAATACGGTGTCAAAAGCTTCCAACTTAGGCAGTTGTTCAATCCCAAGTGGCAATAAGTGGGCACGTTGATCATCCCCCATCATTTTTCTGATGGCTTCAAACTGGATAAGGAACAGGTGAGAAGGGTCGATACCGACACAAAGGCGAGCGCCTTCACCGAGCATGCGCCACATGTGGTAGCCGTTGCCACAGCCCACATCGAGCACACTGCGATTCTTTAATGGTGAAATGTGAGGAAGTACGCGATCCCATTTCCAGTCACTGCGCCACTCAGTATCAATGTGGATACCATGCACCGTGTATGGCCCTTTACGCCAAGGGTGGAACGTACGCAATAGGTTTTCCAGCTTCTTCAGCTCGCCGGTATGAAACGGGGTGTCATTGGCAATGGTGACCGAGTTTTTGAGATCAACTTGATCGGGCGCACCTTGTGGGATCTTATTCAGAGCCTTAACCCAACGGTCAAAATCACCATGTTCGGCATTCTGCCAATCTGTCAGCTGTTGTGGCAAGGTGTTAAGCCAAGGTTGAAGACGAGTATCTTGAGCGATCAACTGATAAAAATTAGCAAAATTAAACATACTGAGTGAGTCACTGTAATTTAAATAGAAAATAAGAAGCCGTTATAGGGTGCGTAAGTGATAAGTACTATTTTATGGCGAACATTGAACCAAAGTTAAAGCATTGGAACCAAACATCAAAGCTGCTGAAGCCAATTTGAGCAAAGCGTTCTTTGTGCTCTTTTTTGGAGTTTGGACGCATGACATTTTCAATTGCACTGCGTTTTTGGCTGATCTCCAGTTCGCTGTAGCCGTTAGCGCGTTTAAAGTCGTGGTGAAGATCTATCAGTAGCTCATTGGAAACCTGATCTTCAAAGACGTACTTTTCAGACAAAATTAAAATCCCGCCCGGACGCAAACCCGCATAAATTTTTTCTAATAAAGAATAACGGTCTTCTGGCGACAAAAATTGCAGGGTGAAATTCAACACCACAACGGAAGCATTTTCGATGTTGATATCACGGATATCGGCTTCAACAACATCAACTGGTGTATCACTACGATAGGCGTTGACGTGTAGTTTACAACGTTCAACCATAGCGGACGAGTTATCAACGGCAATGATTTGGCAGCCTTCTTGTTGAATATGACGGCGCATAGATAGCGTGGCGGCACCCAACGAACAACCTAGGTCATAGATATTGCTGTGCGGCTTCACAAAGCGTTCTGCCAGCATACCAATGGCTGAGATGATATTGCTGTAGCCCGGCACCGAACGTTGGATCATGTCTGGAAAAACTTCCGCAACACGTTCATCAAACGTGAAGTCGCCGATCTTATCGATCGGAGCAGAAAAAATAGTATCCGGATTGCTCTTTGGGTTCATAACAACATCTCTTGATTGCGCTGAGCATTAAAAAAGGCGCGTATTTTATGAGATCTTGGCGCGCCTGTCATTATTGAGCTGCTGATTGAATTAAAACATCTGTATTTGTGGATTGCCATCTTGACATGGAAAGGGTGCTAAATCGGGCAAAGTGATACGTTGGCTGAGTTTGTTGTATAGCGAAGTAGCGAGCTCTGGAGCTTCCACATTGTCCGGCGTATGTATCATGACATACGGCTGTTTACCTTGTGCAATCCAAGTGGGAAGTTTATTTAACCAAGGTTCAAAAAACGGCAAGTTTTCCGCAAGTTCTGGGTGGCCAATAAAACGAATCATGGGGTGAGTGGCGGTTGAAATTGCATGAACGAGCACGCGTGGCTTTTTTTGTTGCGCGTCTATGATCACGTCATTGATAGGCTTTGCCGCGAAAACTGGACGGCTGTCCATAATGATGCGGTCGATACCATGTTCCAGTAACCACTGGTTTAACGCTTTCTCTTCTTCCCCCTTGTTAAAGAAGGCGAGGTTTCGAACTTCAACCCCCAATGGGAAACTGGAAGGGAATTGCTGACAAAACTTTTTTAGTTGTTCTAGGTGCTCGGGGCCAAATGTGGCTGGTAGCTGGATGGTCCATTGACCAACACGATCATGAATAGGCTCCATGACGGCCATGAAATCTCGCAGCATGTCTCCCACACCTTTTAGCATATGCTGGTGGGTAATGGCACTAGGGAGTTTAAAGGTAAAGCGGAATTCATCTGATGTAGCCGCTCGCCAATTGTTGACGGTACTTAAAGAAGGGGTGGCATAGAAGGTGGTATTTCCTTCAACAGTATGAAAAACCTGAGCGTATTTAGCTAAGCGCTCCGCTGGTTTGGTGCCGCTGCCATAAAAGCTTTGTTGCCATCCTGAATGAGACCACATAGTGAGCCCAAGCCGCAAAGGTAAAGTCATGGAAAATTCGCTTACTAGATACTGATGTTAGCTACTGTACGAGACTTTTGAATAAATGCCCAAATTAACGCTATAATCAGCGCCAATTTTTTCGGTTAGATGTGGTTTTGCTCATTTGTTGTGCTAAAAAACGTCTATCCCAGATAAAAGGCAATAAATTGTATTCTGAATAGTCGATCTCGGACGACTTTCAGCGTATAAATGGATCTTTGCTCTGTCGCCAGCCAGACTAGGCGGCGGAAAGTAATCAACAAATTTTAAGAGATTGGGAAATTCATTATGCGTACCCATTACTGTGGTCACCTGAACAAGTCCCTTGCAGGACAAACTGTAGAACTTTGCGGCTGGGTTAACCGTCGCCGTGATTTAGGCGGTCTTATTTTTATCGATATGCGAGATCGTGAAGGCGTTGTTCAGGTAGTTGTCGATCCAGATATGGCAGATGCGTATGAAGTGGCAAATACACTTCGTAATGAATTCTGTATCAAACTTACGGGTGAAGTTCGCGTTCGTCCAGATAGCCAAGTCAACAAAGACATGGCGACGGGTGAAGTTGAGATCATCGCGAAAGGCCTTGAAATCATCAACCGCAGTGATGTTCTACCGCTAGACTTCAACCAAAAGAACTCTGAAGAGCAGCGCCTGAAGTACCGTTACCTAGACCTACGTCGCCCTGAAATGAGCGACCGCATCAAACTACGTGCTAAAGCGTCTAGCTTCGTTCGTCGTTTCCTAGATGACAACGGCTTCCTAGATATCGAAACGCCAGTACTGACTAAAGCGACGCCAGAAGGCGCACGTGACTACCTAGTACCAAGCCGCGTTCACAAAGGCAGCTTCTATGCGCTTCCTCAGTCTCCACAGCTATTCAAACAGCTGCTAATGATGTCTGGTTTTGACCGTTACTACCAAATCGTTAAGTGTTTCCGTGATGAAGACTTGCGTGCTGACCGTCAACCAGAATTTACTCAGATCGATATCGAAACGTCATTCATGACGGCTGACCAAGTTCGTGCAACCACTGAGAAAATGGTTCGTGATATGTGGCAAGAGCTACTAAACGTAGACCTAGGTGAATTCCCAGTAATGCCATTCTCTGAAGCGATGCGTCGTTTCGGTAGCGATAAACCAGACCTACGTAACCCACTAGAGCTAGTAGACGTTGCAGACCTAGTGAAAGATGTTGAATTCAAAGTATTCTCTGGTCCAGCAAACGACGAGAAAGGTCGCGTAGCAGTAATCCGTGTACCGGGCGGTGCTTCACTAACTCGTAAACAAATTGATGGTTACGGTGAATTTGTAGGCATCTACGGTGCGAAAGGTCTAGCATGGATGAAGGTTAACGACCGTGCAGCAGGCATGGAAGGTATCCAATCTCCAGTGGCTAAGTTCCTAAACGAAGATGTGATCAACGGTATTCTTGACCGCACTCAAGCAGAATCTGGCGACATCATTCTATTTGGTGCTGACAAAGCAAACACCGTATCTGAAGCTCTAGGTGCACTTCGTCTGAAACTAGGTATCGATCTAGAATTAACAAACGAGTCTGCATGGGCACCGCTATGGGTTGTTGACTTCCCAATGTTTGAAGAAGACGACGAAGGCAATCTACACGCGATGCACCACCCATTCACATCACCTCTGGGTGTGACAGCAGAAGAGCTAAAAGCGAACCCATCGGCTGCGAACTCAAACGCATACGACATGGTTCTAAACGGCTACGAAGTGGGCGGTGGTTCTGTACGTATCCACAATGCAGAAATGCAAGCTGCGGTATTTGATATCTTAGGTATTGATGCCGAGGAGCAGCAGCTTAAATTTGGCTTCCTGTTGGATGCTCTGAAATTTGGTACGCCTCCTCACGCAGGCCTAGCATTCGGTCTTGACCGTCTGGTAATGCTACTTTGTGGTACTGAAAACATCCGTGACGTTATCGCATTCCCGAAAACAACGGCTGCTTCTTGTCTGCTAACAGATGCACCAAGCCTAGCTAACCCAGCTGCGCTTGAAGAGCTAGCGATTGCTGTTAAAGCCGCAGAGAAGAAAGACGAAGAGTAATCTACTCTTCATACTTGAAGTTGCAGCGTTGTTAACTGCGTAAGTTCACCCTAATTACATAGAACTCCTATGCGCATAGGGATGAACTTACTTGTTGCCTAGCTGAAACTCCAATTATTTTGAGTATATGATTTCTCTGAATAGCAAAAGCCGCTTCAAATGAAGCGGCTTTTTTGTATTTGGAGGTTCAAACTGTATACGTCATTTCGTAGAGAGGGGCTGGTGCAAGCAAGGAATTTCGGTCGATGTTTGACGATCTAAAACTCAATTTCTTTCCATTCGCCTGGCTGTAAATTGCCTAACGTCACATCACCCATCGAATAGCGGATTAAACGCAGAGTAGGGAAGCCAATGTTCGCTGTCATGCGACGAACTTGACGGTTACGCCCCTCAATAATGGTGATGGCTAGCCATGTTGTTGGAATATTGGCTCGAAAGCGCACTGGAGGGTTACGCTCCCAAACATTGGGTTCAGGCATTACTTCCACTTTTGCCGGGAGCGTCATGCCATCTTTCAGTTCGACCCCTTTACGCAGTTTATCAAGATCTGCTTCCGTTGGCGCACCATCGACTTGTACCCAGTAAGTTTTTGGAGACTTAGATTTCGGTTGTGTTAAGCGAGCCTGCAAAATGCCATCATTGGTTAATACCATCAGTCCTTCGCTATCACGATCAAGGCGGCCGGCAGCATAAACATCTTTCACTGGAATGAAGTCCGCCAGTGTTTTTCGACCTTCGCCATCGGTAAATTGACTTAACGTATCGTAGGGCTTATTGAAGACTATAACTTTACGCTCTTCAGGTGATAGACGAGGCTTCTCGTTCGTTGGTTTACGACGCTGTCGAGATGAATGATTTTTGCTTGTATTGTTGGGTTTCGTTCGTTTAAAACCCGATTGATTAGGTTTAGAACTTCGGCGAGAAGACTCACGTTGTGAGCGTGGGGACATGTTAACTACCTTGCAAAAATGTAAACGAAGTGTTTGTCTAAGTTTTCTGAACACACAATTTGAGCTATGATTTGCGCGCCCAAAAACAGGTTTAAGACACAAGATGATAGACTATTCTCATCATTTTGTTTAATTATAAGCACTCAAGGAATAAGGATATGGCACGCTCAACGCTTTATCCCGATAATTTTAAAGAGTGACAAAATCGCAAACAAGCTTTGAGGGGATGATACACCATCTTGTTAGCGGACATTCACACAGGGCCAGTCATCCAATAGGGCACTGTTAGAACAATAGGGAAATTTCATGCCTACAGAAAAACCTACAATTATTTATACCATCACTGATGAAGCACCTGCGCTAGCTACTTACTCTCTACTGCCGATTATTCAATCATTTACAGCTTCATCGGGTATCAACGTCGATACACGTGATATTTCGCTAGCGGGGCGTATTATTGCAAACTTCCCTGAGCATTTGACGGAAGAACAACGCATCGGTGATGCACTTGCTGAATTGGGCGAGCTAGCGAAAACTCCAGAAGCAAACATCATTAAGCTGCCAAACATCTCAGCTTCGATTCCTCAACTGAAAGCTGCAATCAAAGAACTACAAGACAAAGGTTACAATCTACCTAACTACCCAGAAGAACCAAGCACGTACGAAGAAGAAGCGATCAAAGCAACGTACGACAAAATTAAAGGTAGTGCAGTAAACCCAGTACTGCGTGAAGGTAACTCTGACCGTCGTGCGCCTCTATCTGTAAAGAATTATGCGAAGAAAAATCCACATTCAATGGGCGCATGGTCTGCAGATTCTAAATCTCACGTTTCTAGCATGTCTGGTAACGATTTCTTTGGTAGCGAAAAATCGCATACAGTTGCAGGCGCAACCGACGTTAAGATTGAATTCGTTGCAGCTGATGGTGCTGTGAAAGAGCTGAAAGCAGCTTTCCCACTGCAGGACAAAGAAATCATCGATTGTTCAGTCATGAACAAGAAAGCGTTGGTTGAGTTCTTTGAAGCGCAAATCGCTGAAGCGAAAGAGCAAGACGTTCTGCTTTCATTGCACATGAAAGCAACCATGATGAAAGTGTCTGACCCAGTGATCTTTGGTCACGCGGTTAAGGTTTACTACAAAGACGTATTCGCGAAATACGGTGATGTATTTGACAAGCTAGGCGTAGACGTAAACAACGGTATCGGCGATGTTTACGCGAAGATCCAATCACTGCCTGCAGCTCAGAAAAAAGAAATCGAAGCGGCTCTACAAGCGGTTTACGAAACTCAGCCTCCTCTAGCGATGGTTGATTCAGATCGTGGTATCACGAACCTACACGTACCAAGTGACATCATCGTTGATGCATCTATGCCAGCGATGCTGCGTTCATCTGGTCAAATGTGGGGCCCAGATGGCAAACAGAAAGATACTAAAGCGATGATCCCGGATCGTAGCTACGCAGGTATCTACCAAGCGGTTATCGACTTCTGTAAAGAAAACGGTGCGTTCGATCCAACCACAATGGGTAGCGTGCCAAACGTTGGCCTAATGGCTCAGAAAGCAGAAGAGTATGGTTCACACGATAAGACATTCATTCTAGATGCTACGGGCACAGTACGTGTTGTTGATGCTTCTGGTGTTGTTCTACTTGAGCAATCAGTAGAAGAGGGTGACATCTTCCGTATGTGTCAGGTGAAAGATGCGCCAATCCAAGATTGGGTTAAGCTTGCAGTAACACGCGCTCGTGCAACAGGTGTTCCAGCAGTCTTCTGGCTAGATGAGAACCGTGCACACGATGCTCAGCTAATCAAGAAAGTAAATGCATACCTTCCACAACACGATACTTCTGGTCTAGAGATCAAGATCCTAGCGCCACTTGAAGCGTGTCAGTTCTCGCTAGCGCGTATAAAAGATGGTCAAGACACTATCTCAGTAACAGGTAACGTACTTCGTGACTACCTAACTGATTTGTTCCCAATCCTAGAACTTGGTACTTCTGCGAAGATGCTTTCTATCGTTCCACTAATGAACGGTGGTGGTCTATTTGAAACAGGTGCTGGTGGCTCTGCACCTAAGCACGTTCAGCAGGTAGAGAAAGAAAACCACCTTCGTTGGGACTCTCTTGGTGAATTCCTTGCACTTGCAGCCTCTTTGGAACACTTAAGTACAATTACAGGTAATGCGAAAGCACAAGTTCTTGCTGATGCGTTGGATAAAGCTACTGGTGAATTCCTAGACAACAATAAGTCACCTTCGCGTAAAGTTGGCGAGCTAGATAACCGTGGTAGCCACTTCTACCTAGCGACTTACTGGGCTCAAGCTCTAGCAACTCAAACAAAGGATGCGGAACTCGCGGCTGAGTTTGCTCCTGTGGCAAAAGCACTAGCAGAAAACGAAGACAAAATTGTTGCCGAGTTAAATGACGCTCAAGGTGTTCCTGGTGTTCTTGGTGGTTACTACACACCTGAATTCGACAAAGCATCACCATTGATGCGCCCAAGTGCGACACTCAATAGCATCATCGATTAATAAAGTGATAAAAATGAAACCCGCCGAAAGGCGGGTTTTTTATGGAATAATTAACCAGTTTTGGCAGCGATTATTTTGCAACTTGGCTTTCGACCGGAGTTACAGAGCTTGCGTGGTAACCTTTTGGTCCTTCTTCCACTTCGAACGTTACTTGTTGGCCAGCTTTCAGAGTACGGTATCCATCCATTTTGATGGTTGAGTAGTGTGCAAATACATCTCCATCTTCACCCTCTGGGCAGATAAAACCAAATCCCTTGGCATTGTTAAACCATTTCACTGTACCTGTAGCCATGCTATACATCCCTCATGCATTTTGTTACTGATGTTGTTAACCCTCAACTCACGTCATAATGTAAGCTGTAAATAGTGAATTTCCATTCAGCCGCTGCCAAATTTTCAGTCACTATTTGACCAATTTAGTCAATGATTGAGCGCAGTCAATAGGCAAGACGTATAATATCCTACATATTTGCAAACAAATCACTTTTGAGATTTACATTTTTTCAACAAAAATCAGTATGTTTCACTATTAATCATCATTGATATGAGTGGGTTGTGGTGTCTTTTTAATCAATTAGATAGCACATATGCCACAATAGAAATCTTTTATTTGCAGCGATACAATTGCTGCATTAGTCTCTAAGTATGGGTGTTTTTTTACTAAACCGTTTTTTGTTCTTATTACGAGTGAAATCTACATTTTTGCTTTGGTGAAGTGGTAAAATTAGTGAAGAAACTCTCTAAACGTTTTAAATGGAACAATGAGTAATAATTTTGAATGGGTAACTCCAGACTCGGATTTGCTGGAGGCAGAGAAGACCAAAGTTAAGCCGCCATCGATGTATAACGTGGTGCTTAATAATGATGACTACACACCAATGGACTTTGTTATTGAAATCCTTGAGCGCTTTTTTTCAATGGATATCGATCAGGCGACACAGGTAATGCTCAAGGTACATTATGAAGGTAAAGCAATTTGTGGCACGTTTACTGCAGAAGTTGCTGAGACTAAAGTGGCACAGGTCACTATGTATTCAAGGGAAAATGAGCACCCACTGCTTTGTACGATGGAGCAAGCCTAACGCTAAATTCTATCGGCAGAGCCGTTCCATAAGGAGGTACTTATGCTAAATAAAGAACTAGAATCGAGTTTGAATGGGGCATTTGCCCGAGCTCGAGACAAACGACACGAGTTTATGACCGTCGAGCACCTCCTGCTAGCATTGCTTGAAAACGATGCTGCCAGAGAAGCGTTGTTAGCTTGTCAGGCTGATATTGACGGCTTACGCGCTGAACTTGATGTATTTATCGACCAAACAACGCCTTTAATCCCCGAAAACGATGAGACTCGTGAAACCCAACCAACATTGAGTTTTCAACGAGTGTTACAACGCGCCGTATTCCATGTTCAGTCTTCAGGGCGCAGTGAAGTAACTGGTGCAAATGTACTAGTTGCCATCTTCAGTGAACAAGAATCTCACGCAGCGTATCTTCTTAAAAAGAACGATATTAGCCGTTTAGATATCGTCAATTTTATATCACATGGCATAACAAAAGCGTCAAGCTCCGGTGACGATTCTTCGTCATCTGATTCATTTAGCAGCGATAGCGTTGAAGAAACTAACTCGGAAGAGCGCTTAGAAAGTTTCGCAACAAACTTAAACCAATTAGCTAAGCAAGGGCAGATTGATCCGTTGATTGGCCGTGAAAAAGAGCTTGAGCGAACAATCCAAGTACTATGCCGCCGTCGTAAAAACAATCCACTTCTTGTTGGTGAAGCGGGGGTAGGTAAAACTGCGATTGCAGAAGGTCTTGCTTGGAGAATTGTTGAAGGTCAAGTACCTGAAATTATCAAAGACAGTGTGATTTATTCTCTTGATATAGGTTCACTGCTTGCGGGTACTAAATATCGTGGAGATTTCGAGAAGCGTTTCAAAGCTATTTTGAAACAGCTAGAGAAAGAAGACGACGCAATCCTATTTATTGATGAAATTCATACTATCATCGGTGCTGGTGCTGCTTCTGGTGGGCAGGTGGATGCAGCAAACTTAATTAAACCGTTACTAAGTAGTGGTAAGTTGCGTTGTATTGGTTCAACCACCTATCAAGAATACAGCAATATTTTTGACAAAGAGCGAGCACTTTCTCGCCGCTTCCAAAAAATTGATGTTGTAGAGCCGTCGTTAGATGATACGACTAAAATTTTGATCGGTCTTAAGCCGAAATACGAAGCTCACCACGAAGTCCGTTACACCAATAAAGCACTTCGAGCCGCAGTGGAGCTTTCAGCGAAATACATCAATGAACGTCATCTACCTGATAAGGCAATCGACGTTATTGATGAAGCTGGGGCGCGCAGTCGTCTTGCTCCGGCAAGTCGCCGTAAGAAAACAGTAGGTGTGGGTGACATTGAAGCAATGGTCGCGAAAATGGCTCGCATTCCTGAAAAGTCAGTTTCTTCATCAGATAAAGAGATTCTTCAAAATCTTGATGAGAAGATGAAAATGCTGGTATTTGGTCAAGATGATGCGATTGATGTATTGAGCGAAGCGATCAAACTGACTCGTGCTGGGTTAGGTGCAGACAACAAACCTGTTGGTTCTTTCTTGTTTGCAGGCCCAACAGGGGTAGGTAAAACCGAAGTCACAGTTCAACTGTCGAAGTTGATGGGTATAGAGCTACTTCGCTTTGATATGTCTGAGTATGGTGAACGCCACTCAGTGAGCCGTTTAATCGGTGCTCCTCCAGGTTACGTTGGGTATGATCAAGGTGGTTTGCTAACTGACGCGGTTATCAAGCATCCTCATTCAGTTGTCCTATTGGATGAGATTGAGAAAGCACATCCTGATATCTTCAATTTGTTACTGCAAGTAATGGACAATGGTACGCTTACTGATAACAACGGACGTAAAGCCGATTTCCGTAATGTTATCTTAGTAATGACAACCAACGCTGGTGTTCAGATGACTGAGAAGAAATCAATCGGTCTGATCCAGCAAGATCACAGTCATGATGCGATGTCGGAAATTAAGAAGGTGTTTACACCTGAGTTTCGTAACCGTCTTGATAACATCATCTGGTTCAATAGTCTTGATGAGCATGTTATCCATCAGGTTGTCGATAAATTCATTGTTGAGCTTCAGGCCCAATTGGACTCTCGAGGCGTATCATTGGAAGTCTCGGATGATGCGCGCCATTGGCTAGCTGTGAAAGGCTATGATAAAGCGATGGGTGCTCGCCCTATGGGACGAGTTATCCAAGAGCAATTGAAGAAACCATTAGCGAACGAATTGTTGTTTGGTTCATTAGTTGATGGCGGGACTGTAAAAGTTGCTCTTAAAGGCGATGAGTTGCAGTTTGAATACCTTAATGAAGAAGAAGCTGTAGTACACTAATTCTGAAAGATAAGTAAGAACCTAAATGCCGTTCACATTAAGTGAACGGCATTTTTATTAGGCAATAGCGAAAGAGTCATCGTTGGTTATGCTGGAAAGTACTGACCAACAATCGCATTGGTTTAGAATTTGTTATGATTTTTAAGGATAGTATGTTTAAGTACTTCACATATTAAGAATTTGAGTATAAAACTTTTTTATGTGAATTGAATTAAATTGTCACTCTTAATTGTAAAGCTCATTGTTTTTAAAGGAAAATTATATTCTATTTTCAGTGTTATAATGGTTTTTTATATTTTTATAATGTTAATACTTTCAGACTAATTTCGGTTCTTTTTTTAAAATATAATTTTTGATATTTTATTTACCTATTGATGGCGATATAAAAGAGCTGCTCGGTGAATATTAATCGTATAATAACCCTTTTTGTTCTTCTATTTATCTTTTCTCATGCGCAAGCCGTGGGAGTACAGCAATCATATAAATATAATCTCCTTGGGCAGTTAATATCAGCTAATAGTGATGAGACAAAAAGATATTATCATCTTGATGCGTTAGGAAACATACTTTCGGTTTCAGACCAAAAAGAGTTTTCAGATTTAGATTCCCCAATTTATATTTCACCAACTAATCTCTCGAAATTAAATTTAGAGCACCCTGTCAGGTTTAGTTGGGAATTAATGGAAAATATTAGCCATTATGAAATTTTGCTTGGCTCAAATGAAAGCCAACTCTATAAGTATAAAAGTGGTCTTATTAATAACAATATAAATATCGATCTTTCCGACATTACCGATTCTAATCCACGTTATTGGCAAGTTGTAGCTATAAGCGACACCGGCCAAAAATCTTTTAGTAAAATAGCGTCATTTACAGCGCTAGATAGCGATTCAGATACAATTCCCGATCATATTGAAAGAACACTTTGTTTATCAGAGTTAAGCTCAGATTCTGATGGGGATGGGCTATTAGATAATGAAGAAATTGTCTTCGGGGAAGCTACTCAAATTCACTCGTTACCTTGTTTAGTTGATGGAGACGGGGATGGTATCGAAGACGCGTATGAGACGATCGCAGGAACAAATCCTCTTACCGTAGATAGTTATTACGGTGAACGTTGGTCGGATTATGTTCAATGGGTAGCGAACAAACATAGAGAAGAAAATACAGAGATTGTTAATCAGAAACGAGTATTAGATCTCGCTGACAATAATGGTTTTGCAATTTCAGGTTATATTCCAGATGGCTCTCCAATGAGTCTATCATTTTGGAGCAAACATCAATTTGATGACCTAGATTCACGCCAGCTTCAAGGTTCTCATGATGACAGTAATCGTCGCTACTTTGTAGGTCTGGATAAATCACGTAATTTTATTTTTGGAGTTGGCCAAAGTCAGACGACAACTGAACGCCAATATGCAAATGACGGACAATGGACGCATGTTGCTTTGTCGTACGCGGACAGAGAAGCTCGACTATTTGTGAATGGAGAACTGGTCAAGACTTTACGCGGTATAACCTTTAAGAGTGCGAGCCAATATGCTCTGTGGTTTGGGGCGAGAAATCAGAAAAAAGCGTGGTTAACTGAAGGTTTTAATGGCGTTATTGATGATATTCGAGTTTGGAGTAAGGCCCTAACCGCTCAAGATGTAACAAAGAGCATGTTTAATCCAACATTCCAAGAGGACGACAACTTACTCGGTTTTTATGATTTTACTGAGAGTCGAGGTGAATGGGTTAAAAACATAGTCTCAGGTCAGTTTGACTTAAAACTTTCATCAGGTGCAAAACTAACTTTACAACCAGATTATTTGGATACGGATGGTGACCATATTCCTGACGTATTTGAAAATGCCATTTGTAGTGATACCGACAGTTTTGACACTGATGGTGATGGTATTTCTGATGGTGAAGAATTTGGTATTGGCTCTTCAATTGGGGTGACTTCAAACCCGTGTCATCAAGATACCGATCTGGATGGCATTCCCGATGACTTTGAATACCAGAATGGTATGAACCCTTCGAAAAATGATGTGCTCATGGTAGACCCTGACTCAGGGCTAACGTATTGGCAGATCTACCAAAACCATATAGAACAAGTCGAAAGCAACCTAGACACTGTCGATCAAGAACGTTATCTCGATCTGAATAACAATCGAGAATATGCCATTTCTGGTTATAGCAGTAATGTCGAACAGACCTTTATGTATTGGTTCAAACCGAGTTCCTATGGAGATCAATTCTCTGGCTTTTTTACTAATTCGAATACCGCAACTTTGCAACTAGGAACGGATAACTATTCCAAAGGCAAAATGGTCGGTAAGTGGAGTGGTGGTGGATTAGGTAGCGACAAAGAGAGCTTTAACCTAAATGAATGGCACCATTTTGCTATCGCTGTGAAATCGGGAACTGCAACACTGTACCTTAATGGGAATAGAGTTGATAGACGCTCTATACCGGCTTGGCTGCTAAATCCTCCAGATCCAGTTCCTTTATCTATCTGGTTGGGGGCTTTGAATTCATCAGGGAAGCCAAGTAAATATATGAATGGAGCGCTGGATGATGTTCAAATATGGCAACGAGAGCTACCACAACATCTCATTCGTCGCTACATGATTGAAGCGCCTGAGGCGGGGACTTTGGGTTTAGTCGCTTATTATGATTTTGCAAAGTCTCGAGGAAGTTGGGTATTTAATAAAGCCAATGAACGTTATGACCTAAAGCTAACCTCAACTGCTGCCCTCACAATACGTGATTGGGGAGAGGATTCTGATGGAGATGGACTATCCGATCAATTGGAGCAAGGTAAATGCCTAAATCCATATAAGGCTGATAGTGACGGCGATGGTGTTTCTGATAAAGATGAATTAGCGCCTTTGTCACAGAGCATCAAATCCACTAACCCATGTTCTGAAGATACAGATAATGACGGTATTCCTGATCAATTTGAGGCAGAAAATGATATGGATCCAACCGCCTATGATGTAGGGCACATCGCTACAAATGAAACGGAAAACAACTGGACTAGGTATGCGAAGCAATCGGTATCTCAATTAAAGACGAATAATCACGCAGAACAAAGCCTAAATGGTGAGCTCGAACTCTCGGATAGTAGAGGCTATGCAATATCAGGCCTTACCCCCCAAGGTAGCAACAAGACGCTTATGTACTGGTTTAAGCCTTCTTCAATATCTGCCGAGCAGCTTAGTGGTGCAACTTACTCGATATATAGTAATGAATTTACATTAGGCTTAGATAAAACTGGGCAGGGCAAAGGGGATTGGGCAGATAGAAGCCTGACAGCTTCTAAAACTCTCAAAAAAGATCAATGGAATCACCTTGCTATCGTGACCTCACCTGAAAGTATCAAGCTTTATATTAACGGTAATCTTGAAAGCATTAACAGAGGAGCAACAAATCAAAGTACTTCTCAGCTACAGAAATACATGCTGTGGTTTGGTGCATTAAATTATCAAAGTATCGATAAATACCATCAGTCAGGTCAGATAGATGATATCCAAATTTGGGATCAAGCGTTGTCGGCTCAAGATATATTAAACCACATGTTACAGGCACCTGATGCACAGAGTGATGGGTTAGTGGCTTTTTATGATTTCTCAAATACTTTAGGAGATTGGATTAAGAATATGGCGACTGACCAATATGATATGAAATTGGTTAAGGGCGCTCATGTTATTGCGTCGGAAGTTTCTGAAGATGCAGACCGAGATGGGTTAAGTGACGAGTTTGAAGCAACCTACTGTACTGACTCTAGTAATAGTGATTCTGATGGTGATGGTATTGCTGACGGGAATGAACTGCAAATAGGCACAGTCATTGATGGCGAGAAAATAACCACCAACCCTTGCGAAAAAGATACGGATAATGATGGGGTCGACGATTTCTTTGAACTCGAGAACGGAATGAACCCAACCATTGCTGATGGGAACTTACTTCATACGGCTAGTGGACAAACTAATTGGGATTACTTTATCGGTACATTAAATAATAGTAGCGAGTTCCAGTCTCTAACGTCGATTGAAACTGATCGAGAGCTAAATATTGAAGATACTCCAGGTTATGCGATATCTGGTTATTATCCTACTGAAGGCGACTCAACCTTTATGTTTTGGTACAAGCCAAATGAAAGGTTACATGTATACGATTATGCCATGAGCGGCGCAACCCCAATCAGTAATGAAGCGGGCTTAGCCTTAGGACATGATATGTATGGAGCTGCATTTATACTTAATCGCTCATACAGAGAACATAGCTATGATGATTTGATGAATAACCAATGGAATCATCTTGCATTAACGGTGGGAAGTGGTGGAGCTAAATTATATTTGAATGGTCAACTTATCAAAGAGAGCTCGAATCGCGCTATTAAAAGTATCCCTTTCCCAGTATTTTTGGGAGCCATCAATTTTGAGGGTGTGGCGAATCGTCATATGAATGGCAAATTAGATAATGTCTTCTTATGGCAACGTGAATTGAACCAGCAAGAAATTCGCCGTTATATGATCACTCAACCTGATGCTACTAGTGAAGCCGATTTATTGCTGGCGTACGATTTTAACGAATCTAAAGGCCAATGGGTTAAAAACCTAGTAACAGGAAAATATGATTTAACCTTGGTCAAAGGGGCGCGTTTAACAGAAGAAGAGGCTTATTTTGATGGTGATGCCGATGGGATTAATGACAAATTAGAGTTGGCAAGTTGCCTTGATGTAGCGAATGCAGACACTGATGGTGATGGGTTATTAGATGGTCAAGAGTATGGTGTGAACTCTCTTTACCCTATAGTTACAGATCCATGTTTATGGGACAGTGATAAAGATAATATTCCGGATGACTATGAACTTAAAAATAGCAGTAACCCCTTAATATCAAACGCAAATAGCAAGTCATTACCAAGTAGCCCAAATAATAACTGGCAAAGCTACGCAACCGATATGACAGAGGTGCTTCCGTCAAGTTCTGAAGTTGAAGCGGCACGTGTGATGCAATTAGAGCACTCTGGTAGCTACGCTATTACCAACTTCTTTCCTGATGAAGGGGAAGTGACCTTTATGTACTGGACCCAGTTTGAAGGACCTGACGAATATAAGCTGAAACTCTCAGGTGTCTCTCAGGGTATGGAGTTGGGCTTCAATGGTGAACATAAGGGAGTTGCACGTATTCGTTTTGATACGGATGACGACAGACCTCATGCCATAGGAGACTGGGTGCATCTTGCTTTAGTGTATAAAAGAGAAAATGAAAAGGACCAAAGGGTAACGTTATACGTAAATGGCACACCTGTTAAGACTCAGTATGCGTTTCCTTCTGAAGCAACGCTTTGGGCTACTTATCTTGGGGCATCAAATAAATATGGCACACCGGTGAATCATATGAAAGGGCTGTTTGATGATGTAGGGATATGGTCTCGAGCGTTAAACCAACATGAAATAAAACAGTACATGTTTAAAGAGCCAGAACTTACATCTCCTTCTCTAAAGGCTTGGTATGACTTTAGTGTTTCCAAAGGTGACTGGGTAAAAAACCGAGCAACAAATCAATACGACTTGAAGTTAGTTCATGGTGCTCAATTAGTTGCTGAGCCAACAGACAATGATACGGATAATGATGGCTTAGCTGACCGTTTAGAGTTGGCATTTTGTACTGATGCATTGAATGCGGACAGTGATGGTGATGGTTTAAATGATGGTGATGAGCTTGGTGTATCTCATCTATTTATAATTACTACAAACCCATGTGATTCAGATACTGACAATGATGGCATGCCTGACAATATTGAACGCAAAAACGGCACGGATGCTCAAATTGCCGATGCTAATTTTGACAGTGACGGTGATGGTGTAAACAACTGGCAGGAATACCTAAGCATTGAAACATCGGAATTAACAGAGAATTCAGTTGAAAGTGGAGTATTAGCCAACTCAGCGAATGGTGGTTATGCCATCACGCCATTCTTCCCCAAAGATAGTGATTCAACGTTAATGTATTGGTTCAAGTCGTCAAACGACAAATCACAGCTATCAGGTGTGACCGAAAGAAAAAGTCAGCATTATTATGCGGGCACCCAGTATTTACAGCATAAGATGGGTTGGGGAGAAGACACTTCAAGTGGGTACTCTTGGAATGAACCAATATATTCTTCAGAACAATGGAACCACATCGCATTAGTTGTTGGGAAAGAGAAGATTAATTTCTATCTCAATACTCGATTAATAAGAAGTGATTATCGGAGGTGGTCAACTATTTCAAAGCCATTTGATCATGCTGTTTGGCTGGGGGCATTGAATGAGGTAGGTCTTGCTACAAATCATCTTGATGGTGTATTGGACAATGTTCAAGTCTGGGAGCGAGCATTGTCAGATGAAGAGCGTTTGAAGTATACCGCCATTATGCCAGCCTTCGGTTCAGAAGGGCTTGTTGCTGCATATGATTTCTCTACGATAAAAGACATATGGGTGAAAAACCTTGCTAATGGAGATTTTGACTTGAAACTCGAGGGCGACATCAATATTCAATCTTATCCAGAGGAAGATACAGATGCAGACGGGATTCCTGATTATATAGAGCAACAACTTTGCATTGATCATTTGACAGCAGATACAGATAACGATGGATTATTTGACGGTAAGGAGTTTGAACTATCGATAAACCCTTGTGATGAAGATACTGATAGTGATGGCATGCCTGACAATATTGAGCGCAAAAACGGCACGGATGCTCAAATTGCCGATGCTAATTTTGACAGTGACGGTGATGGTGTAAACAACTGGCAGGAATACCTAAGCATTGAAACATCGGAATTAACAGAGAATTCAGTTGAAAGTGGAGTATTAGCCAACTCAGCGAATGGTGGTTATGCCATCACGCCATTCTTCCCCAAAGATAGTGATTCAACGTTAATGTATTGGTTCAAGTCGTCAAACGACAAATCACAGCTATCAGGTGTGACCGAAAGAAAAAGTCAGCATTATTATGCGGGCACCCAGTATTTACAGCATAAGATGGGTTGGGGAGAAGACACTTCAAGTGGGTACTCTTGGAATGAACCAATATATTCTTCAGAACAATGGAACCACATCGCATTAGTTGTTGGGAAAGAGAAGATTAATTTCTATCTCAATACTCGATTAATAAGAAGTGATTATCGGAGGTGGTCAACTATTTCAAAGCCATTTGATCATGCTGTTTGGCTGGGGGCATTGAATGAGGTAGGTCTTGCTACAAATCATCTTGATGGTGTATTGGACAATGTTCAAGTCTGGGAGCGAGCATTGTCAGATGAAGAGCGTTTGAAGTATACCGCCATTATGCCGATCTTCGGCTCTGAGGGACTTGTTGCCGCTTATGATTTCTCTACGGTAAAAGATACGTGGGTGAAAAACCTTGCCAATGGAGATTTCGACTTGAAACTCGAGGGTGACATCAATATTCAACCTTATCCAGAGGAAGATACCGATGCTGACGGGATTCCTGATTATATAGAGCAACAACTTTGCATTGATTATTTGACAGCAGATACAGATAACGATGGATTATTTGACGGTAAGGAGTTTGAACTGTCGACAAACCCCTGTGATGAAGATACTGATAGTGATGGGATGATCGATAGCTTTGAACTGAGTGAGGGAATTGATCCATTTACTAAAGATGCAGATAAAGTTAGTGATGGAGATGGACTTTCAAACTGGTTGTCGTTTACACGTTGGTTTGAAAATAAACATGGTAGTGAAACAACGTTATTTACCGATGGAGTATTAAACCTCAATGGTAATGGTGACTATGCTATAACTGGTATTTACCCAGGCTCCGGAGATAAGACATTAATTTATAATGTTAAATTTTCTCAGTTAAAAGGTTTGTTACAACACTTAGGTGCTAATGATCTTACCAAAAATCGATACTATTTAGGCGTAGATAAAGATGGTAATGTTGCTTTTGGTGTTGGAGATCGAGGGAGTTACAGCAGGCGTAAGCAGCTTAATGAGGGTGTTTGGTATACTTTTGCCATGCGTTATAAGTCTTCTACCGCACAGATATATGTAGATGGAACTAAAATATATTCTTTGTCATATATTGACTTTTCTGGCGTAAGTAAAACTCCTTTTTATCTAGGCGCATTTTCTCAAACAGAAGAAATGAAAGCGCAAGTAGATAATATCCAATATTGGGACCGCTCGTTGTCTGACCATGAACTGGAATACTATCAGCGAAACACCCCTTCTGGTGAGGAGGAGAACCTCTCCGCATTCTACGATTTTAATCTTGCGAAAGGACGCCTAATACACAATAAGGCGACTAATCAATATGATGCATTATTAACTTCACCAGCTCTTTTGGTTGAAAAAGAATCCACTTCGAATCAACTAAACCACTAAAGGAATAAAACAAATGCTATTAGCTATTTTTGTTGCACTAGCGCTAGTGGTATTAGCGCTGATTCAATCTTGTGCCCCTTTGTACGATCCACCTAATGGTGCTCAGGGAAGGGAGCGTCCTCCTGGTTCTGCTTACGAATCGGATAAACCTGGTGATAACGGAGATGGCTGTGAGAGAGGTGCTCCCGTATGGCACTTTGACTTTAAGAGTTTGAACTTAGTTGTTTATGATACACCGATTTGGGTGGACTCTGCTTATGGACCTAATATTGAATTCTCACTCACTTACAATGCGTTAGGTAAAGAAAACCCACAAAGCTCTGTTGGATCTCGTTGGACGCACAGTTATGGCGACTACATTACAACACATGAAGAAACAGGCTCATTTATTTTATTCAGCGGTGATGGCCGTGTGGATGAATATGAAAAAATTGGTACCAACTTTGTTTTAAACAAATATTCACTTATGGCTGGGGAAGCCTCTTTCTTACCGAGGTTATCAGTTCAGGGCGAGCAGATAAAAGCACAGTACGTTGACGGCAGCTATAAATTGTTTGAAGCAAGTAACGAAGGTAAGTACACGTTGGTGACTTCGGTTGATCAAAGCGGTAATGCGCTGACTTTTGCGTACCAAAATAATAAGCTCACACAGATCACCAATGCCTTAGCACAATCAGTCACCCTTACGTATAACCAGAACAACCAAATCACTACGGCTACGGGGCCAACAGGTTATCAAGCCCACTTTGAGTACAACGATAAAGGTGAGTTGATCAGTCTGGAAGACATGCAAGGGTACACCGCCAAGGTGGGTTACGATGAAAACGGAATCATCAATTCACTTAAAGATGCCAAGGGTGAAACACAGTTTATTGTTGAATTTGGAGACCCTGATTCAAGTCGTGTCGATGAATATCCTGCATTAGGAGACCCTATGGGGATGAGTAGCCGTATTACAGCTATTAATCCTCTCGGATACCGTGAAGAGTTTTTCTATAACTCACAGACAGGAAAGTCTTGGCATGTTTCACCAGAAAATTATGTGAATTATGTCGATAGACATACCAACAATGCTCAAGATAATGTCCCTAAAACAGTCTACCAGTATCAACGTTTTAATAAGGGTTATTCACGAATTAGCCAGATAGATTATCCGGATAATACGTGGGTCCGTTTCGAGTACGATGACAACCGTAATCTCTCGAAAAAAAGTTATTCTGATGGTAGTACAATCCAATTTAGGAATAACTCTCTAGGGAATATCATCCAGTCGATAGATACGCTAGGCAATGAAACTATCTATGTGTACGACGACAATCAAAACTTAATTAAAGAAGCAACCCCAAGAGGCGATATTCGCTATAGCTATAACTCTTCTAATTTGTTGACCAATAAAACCGATTTAAATGGTGCTCAAACACAGTACCAATACAATGAAAAAGGTCAGTTAATACAAGTCATTGGTGCAAATAAGCAAGTTGTTAACCTCAGTTACTCAGAAGGGTTACTCGGTTCCATCTCAACCTCTGATAAGGTGGTCGCTTCTTATCAATATGATGCGCTTGGCCGTGTTACTCAGGTTACCGATTTACATGGCAAAGCAACGCAATATCAATATGACCGCATTAATCAATTAACTCATGTGAAACAAGCGGGTAATCGGAACTCTGAAATTGTTTATGGTAGTTGTCCTCGTATTTTAGAGAGCAAAACACTACCCGGAGATAGAACATACCAATATCAGTATAACTCCGCGAAACAATTGATGGCGGTTGTAGACCCTATGGCAGGGGTCACCCGTCTTGAAAGAGATGCCGCTGGTCGTATTGCGGCAATCATTGATGCAAACCAAAACAAAACAGAATTTGAATATAACGAAGTTGGGCAACTAACAACCAAACGTTATGCTGATGGCAATGAATTTAACATTGCGTATGAACAAGGATATATCAAGCAAACGACGAACGCTCGTGGCATAACCAAATCCTTCACCTACAACGAAAAAAATCAATTAGTCCGTGTTAGTTATAGTGATGATACACCTGGAGTCAGTTACCAATACAACGCTCTTGGGCAAATAGAATCTGTTACTGATAGCCAAGGGAAAACACAATATACCTATCATGCAAATGGTATGCCTCATACTATCGATGGGCCTTGGAACAAAGATACTATTGCAATAAATTTTGATGAGCTAAATAGAGTTTCCTCAATTCAGTTAAATGAAGAGAATTATGGTGAATATAAGTACGACGCACTTAGTCGTTTAAAACAAATATCAGCATTGGAGCAAGTTTTTGATTTAATTTACAACGATACAGCAGGTGACGTTTCTGCGAGCCTCACTTATCCAAATGATGTTGTGCAGACTTTGAGCTTTGATTCTGTCGGAGACATTTCACAACTTCAATATAAACGAGGTGATAGTAAGATTGCTGAGTTTACATTTGGGTTTGATGTTGCAGGGAATATCACCCAATTGCAAACCTCTGAATCGTTGCCATTCGAGCGAGTGCAACCTAAAGCGTCTTATAATGCGTTGAACCAAATTAAAAGTTGGAATGGCAATACCGATGTTTTTGCCTATGATGCGGATGGCAACTTAATAAAAGGGCTATTGCCAGACAATATTCCTTTTACCGCTGATTATGATGCTGAAAATCGACTTGTTTCAATTCAGTTTGAGAAAGAAGGACGGTCAATTGAAGAGCGTTTTGAATATGGCTATGACCATTTTCTAAGAGTTTACCAACGCTTCGAGAATAGCAGTAAAGTGGTTGAGAAACGGTTTGTGAGGCTTGGACTGATTGAGCTTGAAGAGCGAGATGCTCAGGATAATACACTTGCGAGAAATATTTGGCGACCAGATAGACCCGGCGGTGTTGGTGGTTTATTAATGCGTCAGCAAAATAGCCAAAACTATTATTACTTAACCAATCATCTTGGTCATGTGTATGGAGTGCTCGATCAGCAAGGCCAAAGACTAAGTCAAAGGGCATATTCTCCATACGGTCAAGTGACAGGCGACGACTTTTCACTGCAACCTTTTGGTATGTCGACCAAACGTAGTGACTTTGAAAGTGGTTTGGCCTACTTTGGGTACCGCTTTTACATGCCAAACTTAGGCCGTTGGTTAAACCGAGACCCACTCCAAGAGCAAGGTGGAATTAACCTTTATGCTTATGTCAATGGTGACCCATTAGGATATGTGGATCCGGATGGGCGTTATGCATTAAATATTATTGCAGGAGCATTTGTACTTTATTCTTTTTATAATTTTTATGATAGTTGGTTCAATGACGATGCTTTCCTTGATAAGGCTCAAGAAGTACAAGAACAAAATTTTAAAGTAAAGAAACTGTGGGAAAGTGGCGATTATGAAGCTGCCTGTGACGAAATGTATAAAAATAATAATGCATTCAAAGACGAATTATTGCCAACAGTTCCAGACGCAGCAGGCAGTGTTCCAGGAACATCTAGCTCAGGACCATTTCCCTCTTCGCGTAGGGATCTAGTTATTGGGGCTGGAACTATTACGGGAGAAACTATTCTAGAGACGATTGACAAATGAGAATAAAAACAAAAAATATAGTTATAACAATAATATTTATAATTTTATTTTGGAGTGGTTCTGATATATTTGTGGCTGCATATTTTTTATTTAAAAATGGAACTACAATTTACCTTAAGGACCACGACTGTGAATTTCCAATAAATATTTTTCATAGAAAACCGAATGATATTATTGTTCCTGTTTTTTATTTATATATTGATGGGTATTTACTTAATGTCGGAATATATACAATTGGAAATTCAGAAAGTTTATATAGTGATACTGGTCCTGCTAATTATTATAAAAATGATGATTATGTTAGTATTCCATTAAAATATAATAAGAAAGGAATTAGTTACTCTAAGTATATATTTAACAATGATGATGTAAAGTATATTTGGTGGAGTGGAAATACTTTTGTCATGGGATATGATGATTATTTACCATCAGCGTTATCTAAGTGCATCCTTAAACAAAAATAACTATAGAAATAGGGGTATACTATGATTCTTACTCTTCGCCCTATAAGTGAGGATTTTTCACTACAACCTTTTGGTATGTCGACTAAACGTAGCGATTTTGACAGTGGTTTAGCCTACTTTGGGTACCGCTTTTACATGCCAAATTTAGGCCGTTAGTTAAACTGAGACCCACTCCAAGAGCAAGGTGGAATTAACCTCTATGCTTATGTCAATGGTGACCCGTTAAGGTATATAGATCCTGATGGGCGTTGGTCAATGACTTTAAGCTATTACCCTGCTGGTGTAGGAACCTCATTTGGGTACAATCCTGAATCAGGTAAAGGATGGATCGAATTTCAAATTGGTTTCGGTATGGGTGGACATATAGGATTTGATCCTAATGATAATGGTAGAGATAAATGTGGGTCATATGGTGGAGTAAGGGCTCAATGGGATTTGAAAGTAGGTGGAGTAGGTGTTGGTGGTAAAACTGAATCGGATGGTCTGAACGTAGATGATTCAGAAGAAAATAATTTGTTTGATCCAGATCTATCTACAGATGTTATGGGAATTAATGAGTTATCTATTTCCGCAGGAGCAGGCGTATTTCTATTTGGTGGAATAGTGTTTTAGTTAAAGGGCAGTAGAATGAGTTATATTGATATCTTGGTTTTTTTCTTTCTGTTTCTTTTTTTTATTTTCTCGTCGATGATCACATTATCTCCAATCATCTTAAGAAAGTTTAGATTTGATAAAGGAAAAGTTGGACCTAAAAATTTTACAATATTATTTAGTAAAAAAGATTTTTTAGATAAAAAGGGAATTAAAGTTAGAAGATTAATGGTAATTATTATTCAAGGTACTTTTTCCCTTATGATGATAATATTCCCTATTATTATGTTGTCCAGATGACACGGGGTTAAATTTAAAATAATGAATTTTAAAACTTTTACAACATTAGCTATGTGGTTAGCGATGGTAGAAGCAACTTATGAATTTGCTTCAGACTTTTATTATATTGCAATGGATGGTATTGAACTACCGATTATTATAGTTCCATTTCTCAATTTTATATCTATACCATTTTATTACTTTATACTGTCTTGTTTTACATGGCCCATATATAATTTTTTTCAAAAAAACTAATTATAATTTATATCTATGAAATAAAATAATTAAAAAATAAATAGCTATTTTTTGTTTTCTTTAATTACATTATGGAGTAGGTCAGATGTATTAAAATTGCGTTATTTTTTTTATAAATAAATATAATACTAATGTAGTTTTGAAGAAAATGCTTTTGCTTTCGTTAGCTCTATTATTAATTGAGTATTTTATTTATTACCTTGATCTAGACTATGTTGACCCGATTTTCCGTCATTTACTTAAATATGATGGCATTGAATTTATCTATATACTGCCAGATTTGTATTATTATTTTGTATATATTATGATTTTATTGTCATATTTTTTGATTTATATAGATAAAAAATTTGGAAAGGTCATATTACTGAGTTCTATCATATTCATATGTATATCCTATTTCCTTTCTGGAGTTAGATTTATATCATCATCTATAGATTTGGTAGGAGTAATAAGTACTTTTTTTTGGGGGAGCATACTGTGTTGTATTCATGTCGATCAAAATGAAAAATTTAATAATAAATCTAATGCTTATAATAAAAACATACTAATATATTCAATTGTTTTTCTATTCAATCTACAGCTGTTTTTATCTTATAGTCCTACATTTGATGGTGATATGTATTATGAATGGGCAAAATATGATGCTCCTGCAATAAATGAAAATTTTTTCATTTTAGGTATTGTATTAATCCATCTGTCTCTATTAAGTATATATCTTAAAAAGAAATGGAGCAAAAATTTCTTTTATATTATGACTGTTTACTATTTATTCTATTCTATTTTCTCAGGTATAAGAATAGGTATTCCTGAAATGATGATAATCAGGCTAGTTATGGAAGTTATATGGGGAGCTTTGCTTTTTATAATATATATAGAGTATTCTGGTCAGGAGGAAGACGTAGAGCTGAGTAACTGAAATAAAGAGTTAAATAGGGTCAGATCTTGATTCTTGCTCTTTGTCTTACAGTCAAGTTATGGGAGAGGAATTTTCACTACAACCTTTTGATATGTCGACCAATTAATAGTGGTTTAGTCTACTTTGGGTACCGCTTTTACATACCAAATTTAGGCCGTTGGTTAAACCGGGATCCACCCCAATAACAAGGTGGAATTAACCTCTATGCTTATGTAAATGGTGACCCGTTAGGATATGTGGATCCTGGCGTTATGCATTAAATATTATTGCAGGAGCATTTGTACTTTATTCTTTTTATAACTTTTATGATAGTTGGTTCAATGACGATGATCTCCTTGATAAGGCTCAATAAATACAAGAACAAACATTTTAAAGTAAAGAAACTGTGAGAAAGTGGTGATTATGAAGCTGCCTGTGATGAAATGTATAAAAATAATAAAGCATTCAAAGACGAATTATTGCCAACAGTTCCATACGCAGCAAGCAGTGTTCCAGGAACATCTAGCTCAGGATCACTTCCCTCTTCGCGTAGGGATCTAGTTATTGGAGCTGGAACTACTACGGGACAAGCTATTCTAGAGATGATTGATAAATGAGAATAAAAATAAAAAATACAGTTGTAACAATAATATTTATAATTTTATTTTGGGGAGGTACTGATATATCTGTGGCTGCATATTTTTTATTAAAAAATGGTACTACAATTTATCTTAAAGACCACGACTGTGAATTTCCAATAAATATTTTTCATAAAAAATCGGATGATGCTAGTATTTCTGTATTTCATATATATATTGATGGATATTTACTTAATGTCGGAATATATACAATTGGAAATTCAGAAAGTTTATATAATAATACTGGCCCTGCTAATTATTATAAAAGTGATGATTATGTTCGTATTCCATTAAAGTATGATAAGAAAGGAATTAGTTACTCTAAGTATGTATTTAACAATGATGATGTAAAGTATATTTGGTGGAGTGGAAACACTTTTGTCATGGGATATGATGATTATTTACCATCAGCGTTATCTAACTGCATCCTTAAACAAAAATAACTATAGAAATAGGGTTATGCTTTGATTCTTACTCTTCGCCATATAAGTGAGGAATTTTCACTACAACCTTTTGGTATTTCGGCTAAGCGTAATGACGTTGACAGTGGTTTAGTCTAGGGTACCGCTTTTACATGCCAAATTTTGGCCGTTGGTTAAACCGAGATCCACTCCAAAAACAAGGTGGAATTAATCTCCATGCTTATATAAATGGTGACCCGTTAAGGTATATAGATCCTAATGCTAGAGAGATTATTTTAGGATTTATTTGCACGGCAGCAGCTACTTCTGATACTTGGAATAGTTTTGATGGTTTTGATAATGAAATATTAGATGACTTAATAGAAAGAGTGCATCTAATATTTAAAATTATCCTATCTCTGACATTGGAAGCCGAGAGGAGTATGCAGGAAATAATAATAAAATAGAGGCTGGCTCATTAATGGATGGAATAATTTGGACTAGCTTATGTGCAACTGCTTAGGCACTACCAATTCCATATAGATAATTTTTATGAATGATAAAATAAACAAAATTCCTTTAATTATATTAACTATTATAATTGCCTTATTGTATCTTACTTCTTTCTTTGGGAAGTCTGGAGCAATAATTAGTAACTTAATACTTTCTATCAGTTGCCTTTATGGATTATTGGTAGCTTTTCTTTCTAGGAGCGTAGGAAGGTACCCTTATCCTGAATCTTGGATACCGATTAAAAGTAAAGTTCATGAGGGGAAGAAAGCGGTATGTTATTCCTATATTCTTCTATTTGTATCTTTTTATGGTTTTGTTTTCTTTTCTATGAAATTTGTCATTTATTTTGAATACTTAATCGCAAGATATTTCTAGTGTGAATCATTAAATTTGAAATTACTTTGTTATTTTAAACAAGATATTAAGACAATAACATCAAAAAAAAGAGTAAGTAGACCAAGTCTTGCTTCTGGTTTCTATTACTTATAAGTGATGATGTTGAGAGGAAAAAGAAACAGCTCCATAAATGGTATGGCAATAAAGACCGAAAGTTTCAACAAATGGGTTGAGAAAGAAGGTAAGTACGATTTTAATGATGGATTTGATTTAGATTCAAGAGCTAAGGTTGAGGAATTGTATGATATTTGGAAAACTCTTGGAAAACCTAGGGGATACTAAGTATCAAGCAGAATTGTTATGAATATAGTTTCTGAATTCAAGAACAGTCTATGTAGTGAAGACGCTCGTTATATAGATTTGAAAAAAAAATTAGATGATTTGAAATGTATTGATAGAGTTGAAATAGGAGATTTTATTAAAGAAAATATAATTTATAACACTTCACATCTGGTAAAACACAATATGGCATTGATAGTGAGAGATATTGGTGATGATAGTTTCTTAGAGTGTCTATTTGCCTGTATAAGGTCAGAGGAGAATTATAGAAGAAGAGGAACAGTTCTCTACGCTATTTCAAAGTTTAATGCTAAAGAATACTTGTATGAGCTAACTCACTATGTAGTAAATGATACGTTAGAGTCAAGAAATAATGCCTTGGATGCAATAGAGAATATAGATGGATTTATAGATCATGACACAAAATTCAAATGTAAGCGTATGGTAGAAGAGAAATATTATTTACGTAAAAATAAGAAACATTTGAATGAAGATGATGAGTTATATATTTCCGATTTAGAGTATCTTTTAGATTTGCTAGAAAGTTAAATTTGGATATTTTAATAAAGGAAGTTCATGGCATGAGTTTTTAATTATTTATTCGTGTATTGAAACCTTATTTATAGCTAACCAGCAAGTCACTTTTCCAGCGATTCTCTACTAAGTTATCGTTTTTATGTTCCAAACTTGGTTGCTGGTTAAACCAAGAACCACTCCAGAACAAGATAGAATTAATTTATATGAATGATAAAATTGGAGCTAGCCTAAATTAGCCATCAAACAAAGCTTGATGGCATTAGTTCATCCACAACACTTCTTAAATTTTTTGCCACTGCCACAAATGCAAGGATCATTGCGGCCAACTTTCAAAGCTTTGATTGGCTGGCTTAGTCTTGGTTCGGGCTTAGTTTTTTGCTGTGGAAACTCACCGTCAATGTAGTACCAAAGCGCTTTTTCTCGGATGAAGCGAGAGCGCTCAGTCATGCAGTATTCAGAGCCTTCGTCAATGAAGTAAGCATTAAATGTCACGTAACCTTCATCTACATGGCTGCCTTCCTCGGTACTTGTGACTTCTAGTTTTTTCCATTCAGAATTTATCGACTCTTCAATACCTTGTCGTTGGTTTTCAGCTTGGCAGCTTGGGTGATAGGTGTTAATGACGAAGTCCACCAGTCCTAAGACGTGCGCTGAATATCGAGCACGCATTAGTTGCTCTGGTTTTAAGGCGTTGTGGTGATCTTTATGAATAGGCTCACAGCAAACAGAATAATCAGACTGGCTATAGCATGGGCAAGAAGGCATAAAATGTCTCGGTTTTATCAAATGCCAGCAGTGTATAGCCAGTCTCAAGGCAAGTAAATGTTACATCGTTACGTCTAGCAACTCAGCTGTCCATTTGACTGAAGCATCGTAGGCTTGACTGAGCATCTCTTCTGGTAACTCTAATTCGGAGTTTATCTCGCTCACCTTATCCCAATCAGCTCGCTCATAAGCTTGAGTTAACGAGAGTATTTGACCAAGTCTTCCTTCGCCATTGCTTAACGCGAGTTTGACATCTTCGGCGATTGGCATGGAATCCACTAGTTGATCAAATGGCTGGTCGAGTAGGCTATCTAGAAGCGAGAACATTCCGGTTAGAAAAGCCGAGCCTGGTTCTAAAAATGAAGAGAAATGTTTTGCTAGCAATTCACAATATCTGGCTCGTTGGATGGAAAGGCTATAAAGGTAATCGGGTTTAGAGTCTTAGGTTGAAGCAATTGCTACCAAAGAAACAAACTTACGCAGTTTATCTTCACCCAGATAAACAACCGCCTGTTTGAACGACCGTATTTTGGTGCTCACCATGTAGGAAGAGTTAACAAAGGTAAGCAATTTATAGGACATGGTAAGGTCGGTGCTGATCAACGACTCTATCGCCTTATAATCAATTTCTTCTTTTGCTACTTCCATACACAACTGAACAAGAGTTACAAAAGACGGTTCGAGGGCCTTACGCTCAATCATTTCAGGTTTACTGAAGAAATACCCTTGAAAGTAATCAAAGCCTGCATCTTTAGCTTGTTGAAACTCTTCATGCGTTTCGACTTTTTCCGCTAAAAAGAGAATTTTGCTCGTTTTAAGTTTTTGAATGAATATCGCTGCTTTTGCGATCGGCACGATTCGGATGTCAAACTTAATCACTGAGATATAAGGCAAAAATGCTTTCCATTCGACACTTGGAACAAAATCATCTAATGCGATTTTGTAGCCTGCTTGCGCCATTTCTTTTATTGCTTCAAGCAACTCTGGTGTCGGGGGACAATCTTCCAGTACTTCAATTACTAAATTGTCTGACGGGAATAGGGTAGGGATACGGTTCAATAAGCTCTGATAAGGAAAATTAACAAAACCTAAGCTCTCACCAAGTGTACTGTAGTGAGTTGAGAGAAAGTGGTCCGAAAGCAAGCGGCTGGTGGCGAGTTCGGGTTCAATTTCTGGAAAAGTATTCTGAGGCCCATCACGAAACAATAGTTCGTAGCCAATCGTTTTTTTCTCGCAGTCGAGGATCGGCTGACGAGCAATATAGGAATATTTCAATGGAATAATTCTTAGCTAGATTAACCAGTCGGATGATAATAAAGCATTGATATCTTTCAAAGATAAATATCAATAGCCGCTATTGGTTAAATGTTAAAACTTGTAACTCGTAACCATTTTTATCATAGACCAAGATGGAACCTTGCGTATACCAGTCTCCTAAAACAATGCGAGTTTTGTTGCCATCTTCTGTTTCCAATGAATGGATGTTTGGTCGATGGGTATGCCCGTGGATCATCAAATCAACATGATGTTGCTGCATGACTTTTTCTACTTCACTTGGTGTCACATCCATAATTTCAAGTGATTTAGTGCTTTTGTCATCTCGAATATCCGACTGAACTTTGGCAACAATCTTTTGTTTGATAAACATAGGGATACGGTTAAATACCCATTGTAACCAGGGTTGATGCACTTTCGCTCGAAACTCTAGGTACTTGGTATCTTGAGTGCAGAGGGTATCACCATGTAGCACAACGGCATTACGGCCATATAAATCGATCACTGTTTCATCACCGAGCAGCGTAACCCCAGTTTGTTGGGCAAACCGTTTTCCGACTAAAAAGTCTCGATTCCCTTGGGTAAAAAAGACTGGCACACCAGTATCAGTAAGGCGTTTGAATTCGTCACGAATTTGCTGGGCGAAAGGGGATTTATCATCGTCACCGACCCAAAATTCAAACAGATCACCCAACACGTACAAAGCATCGGCCTTGATGGCTTGTGTTTGCATAAAATGAGTAAAGCATTCTGTAATTTCAGGGGCTTGTGGAGTGAGGTGTAGATCAGAAATGAATAGAGTAGTCATAGGTGTTTTATAGCTGAAGGAATAAAAGAGAAGAGCGCCAAGGCTCTTCTCTGCATGACTTATTCTTCGATGGTTGTGCCAGTGATCACAACATCTTCTAATGGAACATCTTGGTGCATGCCGTAAGAGCCAGTGCTGACACCTTTGATTTTGTTTACGATGTCCATGCCTTCAACAACTTCAGCAAATACACAGTAACCCCAACCGTCAAGGCTTTCGCTACGGAAATCTAGGAAAGTGTTGTTGTTCACGTTGATGAAGAACTGTGAGCTTGCAGAATGCGGCTCCATCGTACGTGCCATAGCAAGTGTGCCCACTTTGTTGCTAAGGCCGTTGTTTGCTTCGTTTTTGATTGGTGCACGAGTTGGTTTCTCACGTAAACCAGATTCCATGCCACCACCTTGAATCATGAAACCATCGATAACACGGTGGAAGAGTGTGTTGTCGTAGAAACCATCACGGCAGTACTGTAGGAAGTTTGCGCTTGTTTCTGGTGCTTTCTCTTCATTTAGCTGAATTTTGATGTCACCAAAATTAGTGTGAAGGGTGATCATGATTAGTACCTTTACATATGTTTTTGATTTGAGAGTCGGATTCTATCTTAACTTTTCTAACATTTATACGTGAAAAGTGAAGCGTGAGACTTGAGTATAGGCTTTGTTGCGGATTTTTTGTCCATGTCGGGGATTACCTAGCGGCACGCAAATTGATATACTGCACCACTATTTTGTTTCATCCGATAAAGCACAGAGATCATGTTGAAGATATATAACACACTCACAAGACAGAAAGAGGAATTCAAACCAATCAATGCCGGTAAAGTTGGCATGTATGTCTGTGGAGTAACCATCTACGATCTCTGTCACATTGGTCATGGTCGCACATTTGTGTCTTTTGATGTCGTCTCACGTTACCTACGTTACCTAGGTTATGACCTAACGTTTGTCCGCAACATTACTGATATTGACGATAAGATCATCAAACGTGCAGCTGAGAATGGTGAATCATGCGATTCATTAACAGAGCGTTTGATTGGTGAAATGCACGCAGATTTTGATGCATTGAATATGAAACGCCCTGATATAGAGCCACGTGCTACTCAGTTTATTACAGAAATCATTGAGTTAGTTGAGAAGCTAATTGAACGTGGCTTCGCGTACGTTGCAGACAATGGCGACGTGATGTTTGAAGTCAGCAAATTTGATGAATACGGTAAGTTGTCTAAGCAAGATCTTGAACAACTTCAAGCTGGCGCGCGTGTTGACGTTGAAACCGCTAAACGCAGCCCATTAGATTTTGTGTTGTGGAAAATGTCTAAGCCAGGCGAACCTACGTGGGAATCGCCATGGGGGCCGGGCCGTCCAGGGTGGCACATTGAGTGTTCAGCGATGAACTCATCCATTCTGGGTAATCATTTTGATATCCACGGTGGTGGTTCCGATCTTCAGTTCCCACACCACGAGAATGAAATCGCACAATCGTGCTGTGCACATGGTACTCAGTATGTAAATACTTGGATGCACAGTGGCATGGTGATGGTAGACAAAGAGAAAATGTCGAAGTCACTAGGTAACTTCTTCACTATTCGTGACGTGTTAGAGCACTACGATTCAGAAACGGTGCGCTACTTCTTGATGTCGGGCCATTACCGTAGTCAGCTTAACTACAGTGAAGAGAACCTAAATCAAGCTCGTGCTTCATTGGAGCGCCTGTACACTTCGCTACGTGGCCTGGATTTAGAAACTGCGGCTGCAGGTGGAGAAGAATACGTATCACGCTTTACTGAAGCGATGAACGATGATTTCAACACGCCTGAAGCATATTCTGTGCTATTTGACATGGCACGTGAAATCAACCGCATTAAAGCTGACGATTTGGCGGCCGCAAGTGCGTTAGGTGCTCAAATGCGCGAACTGGCTGAGGTTATTGGTATTTTGCATCAAGAGCCAGAAGCTTTCTTGAAGGGAGACGCAGGTAGTGATGATGAAGTGGCAGAAATTGAAGCGCTTATTAAACTACGTAATGATTCTCGTGCGGCTAAAGATTGGGCTAATGCAGACATGGCGCGTGATAAACTGACCGAAATGGGCATCGTGCTCGAAGATGGTCCAGAAGGCACAACGTGGCGTCGTAAGTAATACCATTTTTATTTTATTAAGGGCTGTTGATTCAGCCCTTTTCTTTAAATTCTTATCAATTTCGTTATAGGTAACAATCAGTGGCCCAGATGTACTTCTATTACTCCGCAATGAATGCGGGTAAATCCACCACTCTTTTACAATCTTCTTTTAACTACCAAGAACGTGGCATGACGCCAGTTATTTTCACCGCAGCTTTAGATGACCGTTATGGTATTGGTAAAGTGAGTTCGCGTATTGGTCTTCAGTCAGATGCTCAGCTTTTTAGGCCAGACACTAACCTCCACCAAGAAATTGCAGCGTTAAATGAGGTAGAAAAGCGTCACTGTATATTGATTGATGAATGCCAGTTCTTATCTAAAGAGCAGGTTTATCAGTTGACAGAAGTGGTTGATAAGCTTGGTATCCCTGTACTGTGTTACGGCTTACGTACTGACTTTTTAGGGGAGTTGTTTGAAGGAAGTAAGTACCTGCTTTCTTGGGCTGATAAGTTGGTAGAGCTTAAAACCATTTGCCATTGTGGACGCAAAGCGAACATGGTGATTCGTACTGATGAACATGGAAATGCGATTAAAGAAGGTGATCAAGTCGCTATTGGTGGGAACGATCGTTATGTATCAGTATGCCGACAGCACTACAAAGAAGCATTAGGTAAGTAAAAAGAGGGGCCGTAGTATCGGCGCCTTTACAGTGACTGACGGCAACAAAAAAACGGAGCATCATGCTCCGTTTTTTAGTATTCGCAATCAGAGATTAACGAGCACGGAAGACGATGCGGCCCTTAGATAGGTCGTATGGAGTCATTTCTACCGTTACTTTGTCGCCAGTCAGGATGCGGATGTAGTTTTTACGCATCTTACCTGAGATGTGAGCTGTAACTACGTGACCGTTTTCAAGTTCAACGCGAAACATGGTGTTTGGTAGAGTATCAAGGACAGTACCTTGCATCTCAATTACGTCTTCTTTAGCCATTTAATCCTCTTTTAAAAAATGGGCGTTTTTAAGCGGCGTATAATGCCCTTAAAAATGAATTATGTAAAGTTGGGGCGTATTCTACCCTTGCCAACGCTGATTTACTAGCCTTTGATGTCGGTTAAAACGGACTTTGTAATTCATCGCGGAGCATTCATCAATTTGGTAACCAAGATACAGCCATTGCTTGCCTTGTTGACGACAATATTCAAGCTGAAATAAGACGCCCAGAGTACCGATAGATAAGGCATAGTCAGGATCGAAAAATGTGTAGAAAGCGCTCACGCTGTTAGAAAGAATATCGGTCACTGCAATGGCGATAAGCGTGTCATCTTCATAGATGTGGAGGAACTGCGTATTCAACCACGAACACATAGCAAACTGCGCAAACTCTTTCTCTTTAGGTGGGTGCATCGACCCATCACGATGGCGCGCTTCGATATAGCGCGAGTACAGCGCAAACCAATTCTCATCCATTGTCTCTTTCAATCGCCAGCTGAGGTGAGAAGCCTTGTTTAATAGCCGCTTTTGGCTCTTGGAAGGAAAAAATTCAGGCACTGCTACTCGCAAAGCATTGCATGCGTTGCAGTGGGTACAGTGCGGTTTGTAAACGGTGTCTCCACTACGACGAAAACCATTGGCCAGCAGCACTTCATAGCTTGAGGCGCAGTGCATTGCCGAATCTAACGCCACGGCTACCCGCTCTTGTTGCTCCTTTAGATAACTGCAAGGATGGCTATCAGTTAAACCAATTCGGATTTGCTGCAATTCCGGATTCATTGGCGTTCCTCTAATGGCGATTCCAACCACTGAGATGTGTAGCAATGTTCTTTTAATTTATTTTGTTTAAAGGATAGCAGGCTTTTCATAAACTCTTCGCGTTCCAGTTGATAAGCTCCTAGAGAGGCTAAATGATCGTTCATCACTTGGCAGTCAATAAGCTGACCACCATGTTGTTGAAAATGATGGCAAAAATACCATAAGGCGATCTTTGACGCGTTGGTTTCCAAACTAAACATCGACTCACCGCAAAAAAGCTGACCAACAGAGATACCATACAAGCCACCAATCAGAGTTTTGTCGAGCCAGACCTCAACGGAGTGACAGTGCCCTGCGTTAGCTAAGGCATTATAGCTGGTGCGCATTTCTTCATTTAGCCACGTTTCGCTTTCGGTGCGAGTCTTTGCACAAAGCTCAATTACTTGCTCAGTAGCATGATTGATACTGACGCGATATTTATGCTTTCGTTGAAACTTTTTGAGACTTTTTGCCGCTTTAAATGTCTTAGGATCAAAGACTGCACGTGGAGAGGGGCTCCACCACAGGATGGGTTCCCCTGGTCCGTACCAAGGGAAGATTCCTTGTTGATAGCCAGCTAGAATGCGCTCGGGTTTGAGATCGCCGCCAAAAGCTAAGAGACCATTGGGATCTGCCAATGCTTCAAAAGGTGACGGAAACCATAAATTATCGCAGTCTAGTTCGGTTAAATAAATCGCCATTTATTAAGAGAGTTTAGAGCATTATGAAAAAGTGGTTGTGGATCTTATTGATTTTTCCGCTGTTTGCCAACGCAAGCTATCAACGAAATCAAGCAAGACCGGTTAATGAGGTGGTTTTTGGTAAAATAGATTCGGTTCGCTACATTACTCAACAAGAAATCATTGAGTCCAAAGGGAATGGATGGACGACATTACTGGGGGCTGTAGTTGGTGGCGTAATTGGTCATCAGTTTGGTGATGGTACCGGCAAAGAGGTTGCGACAGCAGTTGGAGCTGTTGCTGGAGCGGGGATTGCAAGAAATCAAGTAAATAACCGCTACCGAGTTGAATATCAATTAGTAGAATTGTTGGTCAAAACTGAAAAAGGGAAACTAATCGACATTATTCAAGATGTCGATAGTTCCATGCTGTTCTCACGTGGGGACCGGGTGAGAGTTTTGTATTTTAATGATGGCGTGAGGGTTGATAAGGAGTACTAGAAATACGGAATTATACCGCTCTCACTGAAAGGGCGATAAAAATCGCGTTTTTATCCACGATTTACTCTGGTTTTAACAGAGCTTTTTAGATAGGCTGCAAGTACGAAGAATTTTTCATCGCTTTAGTAGGATGCCAAAGCGAGTCAAGGAATAACAACTGTAATGGAAAGCCTTACGTTACAACCTATCAATAAAGTTAACGGTGAAGTTAATTTACCGGGTTCAAAAAGTGTTTCTAACCGAGCGTTGCTTCTAGCGGCGCTTGCAAAAGGGACAACTCGTCTTACTAATTTGCTCGATAGTGACGATATTCGTCATATGCTGAACGCACTCACTAAATTGGGTGTGAGCTACCGTTTGTCTGAAGATAAAACTGTGTGCGAAGTTGAGGGATTAGGCCAGCCATTTTCGGTGTCACAAGCAACGGAGTTATTTCTCGGGAATGCGGGAACAGCGATGCGCCCACTTGCGGCAGCCTTATGCTTGGGTGAAGGCGAATATGTCCTGACGGGTGAACCTCGCATGAAAGAGCGCCCAATTGGGCATTTGGTAACCGCGCTGCGCCAAGCTGGTGCTGAAGTTACATATCTTGAGAATGACGACTATCCACCATTAAAAATTACCGGTACTGGCTTGAAAGGGGGCGTCGTTTCTATTGACGGGTCGATTTCGAGCCAATTTTTGACCGCATTTCTAATGTCGGCACCTCTTGCTCAAGATGACGTGACGATTAAGATTGAAGGCGAACTGGTTTCCAAACCATACATTGATATCACATTGCATATCATGGCTCAGTTTGGCGTGGAAGTTGAAAACCGAAACTATCAAGAATTTGTTATTCGTGCAGGCCAATCATACGTAGCTCCAGGAGACTTTTTAGTTGAAGGCGATGCATCATCTGCCTCATACTTTTTAGCTGCGGCAGCTATAAAAGGTGGAGAAATTAAAGTCACTGGGATTGGCAAAAAAAGTATTCAAGGTGATATTCAATTTGCAGATGCGCTAGAAAAAATGGGGGCTGAAATTGAATGGGGAGACGATTACGTTATCTCTCGTGTGGGACAGCTAACGGCTGTTGATATGGATTTCAACCACATTCCCGATGCAGCGATGACCATTGCCACTGCAGCGCTATTTGCGAAGGGAACAACGGCAATTCGCAATGTATATAATTGGCGCGTCAAAGAAACGGATCGTTTAGCTGCGATGGCAACAGAGCTTCGCAAAGTGGGAGCCGAAGTGGAAGAAGGTGAAGACTATATCGTCATCACTCCACCGCAGCAGTTAAAACACGCGGCAATTGATACTTATGATGACCATCGCATGGCTATGTGTTTTTCCCTTGTGGCGTTGAGTGACACGCCCGTCACGATTAATGACCCTAAATGTACCTCAAAGACCTTTCCGGACTATTTTGAGAAATTAGCGTCTCTCAGTCGTTAAATTTTGTTGAAAGCCAGAGTTTGACTCTGGCTTTTTTATTATTGGAACTTTTTGCTTTCTTATTGTAAGAAAGCATCATTCGTTAGCGGTTTATTTGTCTAACGTAAATTCTTTTGAAAGGTGATGAGCCAAGTATTTGAACATGTTAAATACTGCCGTGGTATTCATTGTTGGCAGCCCGTTGTCATCAAGGAAGTAGTTTCCTTTGAATACTAAAACGCCTTCTTTTTCTTCGACAGAATCTGCACGCATGCCCTCAATATAATCATCATGTTCTTGGATGATTTGGTTTGCGATCAGTAGTAAATCAAATTCTGAGATGGCTTTTTTATCACTCATTTGGGTACTCCAGTATGGTTTTCTGCTGCGATTGTAGAGTGCTGGGAGCAAAGATCAATTACCATATGATGGACTCATTCAAAGGTTTTGTGATCGAAGACTGAAAATCATCGCTTCGATTAGGGTGATTTGGTCTGCCCGTATAGTATGGCGCCTCTTTTGATAATTCACTCATCGTTGAATTGTCGAGCAATCAAAGGATATTTTCAAAAAAGATATTGATCTTCTGGGAATCTCGCTCAATAGTAAAAAAAGAAGCAATATTTTAAGTATGCCGTTCTATAAATAATCGGCAGTGATTGAGGGCATTTGAGTCAGTTATGGGTAAGTCACTCGTTATTGTGGAGTCTCCTGCGAAGGCGAAGACCATCAATAAGTATCTCGGTAAAGACTTTATCGTTAAGTCCAGTGTGGGTCACGTGCGTGATCTTCCTACAGCAGGGCAAAGTTCTGGCCAAAAGGCCGCAGCGGTGTCGACTAAGGGCTTAAGCGTAGAAGAAAAAGCACGTATTAAGAAAGAGAAAGATCGCAAAGCTCTGATCAAAAAGATGGGTATTGACCCATACGATGGTTGGGAAGCGAACTATCAAATTCTGCCCGGTAAAGAAAAAGTGGTTGCCGAGCTTCAAAAACTCGCGAAAGACGCAGACAGCGTTTATCTCGCAACCGATTTAGACCGCGAGGGAGAGGCTATCGCTTGGCACCTTCGTGAGATCATCGGTGGCGATGAAGAGCGATACAAACGAGTGGTGTTTAACGAGATCACCAAAAACGCTATTCAACAGGCATTTGAAAAGCCTGGTGAGTTAAGCATGGATGGTGTGAATGCTCAGCAAGCACGACGTTTCATGGACCGCGTAGTGGGCTTTATGGTGTCGCCGTTACTTTGGAAAAAAGTAGCGCGTGGTTTGTCTGCTGGTCGTGTACAGTCTGTAGCCGTGAAGTTGCTGGTTGAGCGTGAGCGTGCCATCAAAGCGTTTGTTCCTGAAGAATTCTGGGACATTCATGCTGACACCAAGACTCAAGATAAATCTGATTTCCGTTTGCTGGTTGCCCAAAAAGATGGGACAGCTTTCAAACCAGTAAATGAAGCTGAAGCAAAAGCGGCGATGTCTGTTTTGGAAAAAGCAGATTACGAAGTTTGCAAGCGTGAAGATCGTCCGACATCGAGCAAACCGTCAGCACCATTCATTACATCGACACTGCAACAAGCAGCAAGTACGCGCCTTGGTTACGGTGTTAAGAAAACAATGATGCTTGCTCAGCGTCTGTATGAAGCGGGTTACATCACTTACATGCGTACCGACTCAACCAACTTGAGTGCAGAAGCGGTGGAAGCGGCTCGTAGCTTTATCGGTACTGAGTATGGTGACGCTTATCTTCCTGAAAAAGCGAATGTTTACGGCAGTAAACAGGGCGCACAGGAAGCGCACGAAGCGATTCGACCTTCAGATGTCGCAGTAAAAGCCGATGATCTTCAAGGTATGGAAGCGGACGCTCACAAGCTGTATGCATTAATTTGGAATCAATTTGTGGCTTGTCAGATGACACCGGCAAAATATGATTCAACAACCGTGAGTGTAAAAGCCGCTGAATACACGCTGAAAGCAAAAGGCCGTATCCTGAAATTTGATGGTTGGACTCGTGTTCAACGTCCTTTAGGCAAAAACGAAGACCAAATTCTTCCCGCTGTTCAGGTTGGCGACCGAGTGAACTTGGTAACACTTGATCCTAAGCAACATTTCACTAAGCCGCCAGCGCGCTTTACAGAAGCCGCCTTGGTTAAAGAGCTAGAGAAGCGTGGAATTGGTCGTCCTTCTACTTACGCATCTATCATTTCAACGATCCAAGATCGTGGCTACGTCAAAGTAGAACAACGTCGCTTTTACGCAGAAAAAATGGGTGAAATTGTTACCGACCGTTTAGATGATAGCTTTAACGAGTTGATGAACTATGAGTTCACATCTCGTATGGAAGAAAAACTTGACCAAATTGCAGAAGGTGAAGCGAACTGGAAAGGGGTGTTAGATAACTTCTTCAGTGACTTTACTGGTGATTTAGAGAAAGCAGAGCAAGACGAAGAACATGGTGGCATGAAGCCGAACCATATTGTTCTGACAGACATCGAATGTCCGACATGTTCACGTCAAATGGGGATTCGCACTGCTTCAACAGGTGTCTTCCTAGGCTGTTCAGGTTATGCATTGCCACCGAAAGAGCGTTGTAAAACAACGATTAATTTAGGTGACGAAGAAGGCATTATCAACGTTCTAGAAGAAGATGTTGAAACGGCGGCTCTACGTGCGAAGAAACGTTGTCCTATTTGCGAAACAGCAATGGATGCGTACTTGATTGATGACAAGCGCAAACTTCACGTCTGTGGTAATAACCCAAACTGTGATGGCTTTGTTGTGGAACACGGTGAATACAAGGTTAAAGGTTACGATGGCCCGGTTGTCGAGTGTGACAAATGTGGCAGTGACATGGTGCTTAAGAATGGTCGCTTTGGTAAGTATATGGACTGTACCAGTGACGATTGTAAAAACACTCGTAAGATCTTAAAAAATGGCGAAGTGGCTCCTCCGAAAGAAGATCCAGTTCACTTCCCTGAACTACCGTGTGAAAACTCAGACGCTTACTTTGTTTTACGTGATGGGGCATCCGGCCTGTTTATGGCAGCGCACAACTTCCCTAAATCTCGTGAAACACGTGCGCCACTTGTTGAAGAGTTGGCTCGCTTTAAAGAGCGCTTATCTCCTAAGTTCCATTATTTAGCGGAAGCACCAACTCATGACCCAGACGGTCGCCCGACTGTGGTTCGATTTAGTCGTAAGTCTAAAGAAAACTATGTGCGTTCAGAGATTGATGGCAAGCCTTCTGGTTGGACTGCATTGTACATTGATGGCAAATGGGACATCACTGACAAGCGTAAGAAACCAAAGAAGTAATTTCGATTTAAGCATAAGTAAAAAGCCAGTCAGATGACTGGCTTTTTCTTTTTCGAAAGCGGATAGATTATGCCGAGAGAATACGCATGCAGTTCGTGGAGCCGACAACGTCCATCACATCACCCTGTGTGATAATCACGAGATCTCCTTCATGTAAAAAACCAATCTGCTTGAGTCGGTCTACTGCTGCTTGTGCTGTAGAAAGGCCTACATCGCCTTTAGAGTCAAAGTAGACGGGGAATACTCCACGATATAGTGCGCTACGGTTTAGAGTTCCCTCGTTGCGGGAGAGTGCGAAAATAGGTAACCCAGAACTTAGACGTGAGGTCATGAGTGCTGTTCTGCCTGACTCAGTCAAGGTTACGATCCCTTTGATGCCTCGCATGTGATTCGCTGCAAACATGGTTGACATAGCAATAGTTTCTTCGCCTGTCTCGAATACATGATCCATCCGATAGTTAGAACGGTTGATAGCCGCCATTTTTTCTGCGCCGAGACAGACACTAGCCATCGATTGGACTGTTTCTAGTGGGTACTTACCGGCAGCAGTCTCTCCAGATAACATGACTGCATCAGTTCCATCGAGTACCGCATTGGCAACATCCATGACTTCTGCTCGGGTTGGCATCGGGTTTTCCATCATCGATTCCATCATTTGCGTAGCAGTGATGACCGCTCGATTTAGGCTGCGTGCTCTTCGAATTAATTGTTTCTGCACGCCGACAAGTTCCGGATCGCCAATTTCTACTCCAAGATCACCACGTGCGACCATGACAACATCAGAGGCGAGAATAATATCGTCGATGTTTTCTTCGCTTTCTACCGTTTCAGCTCGTTCCACTTTGGCGACCAGTTTCGCTTCAAGGCCAGCATCTCTTGCAAGTCTTCGAGCGTACTTCATGTCTTCGCCATTACGAGGAAATGAGACAGCAAGGTAGTCCACTTTAATTTCAGCGGCCAGAAGAATGTCTTTTTTATCCTTCTCTGTCAGAGCGTCGGCAGAAAGACCGCCGCCTTTTTTGTTGATGCCCTTATTATTCGACAAGGCGCCACCAATGATAACTTTTGTATGAACCTTGCAATCTTCAACTTGGACGACTTCCAACTGTACGCGTCCGTCATCAAGTAACAAAATATCGCCTTTGGAGACGTCATCAGGAAGTTCTTTGTAATCCAAGCCAACGGCTTGCTGGTGGCCTTCACCGGCAGGTAATTCACTGTCTAATGTGAATTTTTCACCTACATTGAGGTGGATTTTTCCATCTTTAAATGTGGAGACTCGAATTTTTGGTCCTTGTAAGTCTCCCAATATCGCAATATGCGTCCCTAATTTTGCCGCAATGTTACGTACTCTGGTGGCTCGAAGCTTATGATCTTCAGCACTGCCATGTGAAAAGTTCATTCTGACGACGTTAGCACCCGCAGTAATAATGGACTCTAATACGTCATCTTTATCTGTAGAAGGACCGAGAGTAGTGACAATTTTCGTTCTTCTTTGAATTGCAGTCATGCGCTTCTCCATCGGTAGGACACTGAAGTAAGTATACGCAAGGCCTCGATAATTGAGAGAAAAATAACCGGAATTTGATACCTGTATTGTAGATATTTATCAGAGCAAAAAAATGCTATCGATTATGAGATTAATCGTTCTCTATTTGACTGAGTACGCAAAGAATCATGTTTATGCGTGATGCTTGTCACGGCAATCTACCAAAGGTCTTCACAATTACTTCGCAAAGTAAAAAAATTACCATGTCATTGATATTCGGAGTGCTCTATGTACATGGCTCAACCTGGCCATATTGATCATATCAAGCAGGTCAATGCTGGCCGTGTATATAAACTCATTGATCAAAAAGGTCCAATTTCCCGTATCGACTTGTCGAAGGAAAGTGAACTTGCCCCCGCTAGTATTACTAAGATCACGCGTGAATTAATTGAAGCTCATCTTATCCATGAGACGACTGTTCAGGAAGCAACCAGTCGTGGTCGTCCTGCTGTTGGCCTACAAGTAAATAATGAAGGTTGGCAATTTCTTTCCATGCGCCTTGGGCGTGGTTACTTAACCATTGCACTCCATGAATTGGGTGGCGATGTACTGATCGACACCAAAATAGATATTCATGAAATTGATCAAGAAGATGTACTTCAACGTCTTCTGCATGAAATCGAAGAATTTTTCCAAACGTATTCTGATCAGCTTGATCGGGTAACAAGTATCGCTATTACATTGCCTGGTCTAGTCAATTCCGAGCAAGGTATTGTGCTCCAGATGCCTCATTACAATGTGGAAAACTTAGCTTTAGGGCCTGAAATCTTTAAAGCAACCGGTTTGCCAGTTTTTATTGCTAATGATACTCGAGCATGGGCACTGGCTGAAAAGCTGTTTGGTCACTCTCAAAACAACGAAAACTCTGTTTTGATCTCTATCCATCATGGGCTTGGCGCCGGGATTGTACTTGATGGGCGTGTGTTACAGGGGCGACATGGCAATATCGGTGAGTTAGGCCATATCCAAATCGACCCGAAGGGTAAAAAATGCCATTGCGGTAATTATGGCTGTCTTGAAACAGTGGCTAGCTCACAAGCCATTCGTAATGAAGTGAGCGAACGAATTGCTGGTGGTGAAGCCTCTATCTTAGCTGATATTGAAGAAGTGTCTGTTGAAGACATTTGTGAAGCCGCCGCTAACGGTGATGCGCTTGCTGTGGATGTTATTGAAAAGCTAGGGCGCTACCTTGGCTCTGCTATTGCGATTGTAGTGAACTTGTTTAACCCAGAAAAAGTGTTGATTGGTGGTGTTATCAATCAAGCGAAAGATGTTTTATATCCTGAGATCAGAAAGTGCATCGAAGAGCAAAGCCTACCTGTTTACTATCAGGATTTGGAGTTGGTTGAGTCCCGCTTTTATAAACAAGCAACAATGCCGGGGGCAGCGTTGATCAAACAAGCTTTATTTGATGGCTTATTGCTAATGAAAGTGATTGAAGGTTAACACTTTTATTTCTGCAACTAAGGTTTCTTTTTACAAACGACCCATATAACTTTAAGGTTATATGGGTTTATTTTTGTCTTAGTGACTCGCTATAGACTATTTTTGATATAAATAAGTTTTTCGGGAAGCCTTATGTCCGGAGTATTAAATACAGTAGACCAGCGTACCAATCTGGTGGGTGAGAATCGCCTAGAGCTATTACTGTTTAGCCTGAACAGTCGTCAGATCTTCGCCATTAATGTGTTTAAGGTGAGAGAGGTGATAAAAGTTCCCCCGCTTACTAAAATGCCAGGCTCTCATCATCATATTACGGGAGTAGCATCACTTCGTGGCGTTTCAGTTCCTGTCATTGATCTACGTAGTGCCATTGGTTTTCCAGCTTCACGCCTAGAAGAAACGGAAGAAAACCTGATCATCACAGAATATAACCGAACGGTTCAAGGCTTTTTGGTTGGCCAGGTCCGTAATATCGTCAATACCGCATGGACTGAAATTCAGCCGCCACCAAAGACAGCTGGTCGTGCAAACTACCTTACGGCAATCACTCAACTTAAAGAAGGTGACGAGAAGAAAATCGTTGAAATCATTGATGTTGAGAAAGTGCTTGCTCAGATCATCGATTACGATGTGTCGATTTCTGAAGGTGTGCTTGACCATGATTTAGTCTCTCAGATGGCTGGACGCAATGTACTCATTGTGGATGATTCATCGACTGCGAGAGCGCAAGTTAAAGGGACGTTATCTCAGCTCGGCCTTAACATTATCGAATGCCGAGATGGGTTAGAAGCATTGAATTTACTTAAAACTTGGTGTGATGAGGGCAAGAAAGTCACAGAAGAACTGCTGTTAATGATCACTGATGCAGAGATGCCAGAGATGGATGGTTATAAATTAACCTATGAAATCCGTAATGATCCGCGAATGAAAGACATGCACATTACGCTCAATACTTCTCTTAGCGGAAGTTTTAACGATGCGATGGTGAAGAAGGTGGGATGTGACAGGTTTATTTCTAAATTCCAGCCTGATTTGTTGGTGCAAGTGGCGCAAGATCGCTTGCGTGAGGTGTTAAATCGTTAAAATAAATCAATAATAACGAAAGGGAGCAATGCTCCCTTTTTCTTTTCTCAGTTAGTGGAAATCTCGTGATTTTGTCTTCAATCCCGTTAAATGATCCGTCACATCCATCAACCTACCTGCGATAACATGGGTTACTTCACCTTCTCGCTCCAAAATTCCTTTTACGACTAGAATTTTTGCGGTGAGATACGCTTGTTTTTGTGCTCGGGCTGTCGCGCCCCAAACGACGACATTAATGTTGCCACTGTCATCTTCTAAGGTGAAAAAAGTGACGCCTGCTGCTGTGCCGGGTGATTGTTTACCAGTGACAACCCCCGCGACAGTGACCAAAGATTTATGTGGTTTTGCCAATAGCTCTTTCATTCGGGTAAATTTGGGTAGTCGCCTTGCTTGTTCAAGTAAAGTAATAGGGTGGGCGTTGAGTGATAGCCCTGTTGCTGCGTAATCTTCGACCAATGTCTGTACCGGACTGGGTTGATACAAGTGTGTGGTGCTCTCTTCTTCAACGCCTTGGAAAAGAGGAAGATCAGACACAGAATCCATCATCGCCCACCGTGTTTGGTAACGGTTATTAGCAAAAACCTGCATGGCATTGGCTGAAGCCAATAACTCAATATCGCGCTGGCTTAAACCAATGTGTTTAAGCTGAGAAGGGTGTTGGTAACCTTGTGAAGGCTTGGCTTTCCAGAGTTGATGAAAACTGTGCTCACTGAATCCTTTAATTTGTCTCAGGCCAAGCCGAATGGCTAGTTGGTCACCCATTCTTACTACTTGATGGTGGAAATCTGATTGGTTCACACAACAAGGCAAAATGTTAAGACCGTGTCGCTTGGCATCCTGAACCAACTGAGAAGCGCTATAAAATCCCATGGGCAAACTATTAAGGAGAGAAGTATAAAACGCTTCTGGGTAATAATATTTTAGCCACGCCGAGCAATAAGCCAGCACCGCGAATGAGGCCGAGTGGCTTTCTGGAAAACCGTACTCTCCGAAACCGCAGATTTGGTCAAAAATACGTTCTGCAAATTGCTGTTCATAACCGCGTTCTTTCATGCCATCAATCAGCTTGTTTTTAAATTTAAAAACACTGCCGCTTTTCTTCCATGCTGCCATGGCTCGGCGAAGTTGGTCGGCTTCTCCGCCACTAAAACCAGCAGCTACCATGGCTAATTTGATCACTTGTTCTTGAAAAATAGGCACTCCCATCGTTCGCGACAGTACGTCTCGCACGTCTTCAGATGGGTAGGTCACAGGCTCTTCGCCATTACGTCTTTTAAGAAAAGGATGAACCATATCGCCTTGAATTGGCCCCGGACGGACGATGGCAATTTGGATGACTAAATCATAATAGCTGTTTGGCTTTAGCCTTGGCAGCATGCTCATTTGAGCACGTGACTCAATTTGAAACACACCAATGGTGTCTGCTTTTTGGATCATTGCGTACACATTTGGGTCATCTTGCTGGGCGGTGATCGCTGCAATGGAAAGTTCTCTGTGGTGATATTGCTTGATAAGGCCAAAGCATTTACGTATAGCGGTGAGCATACCCAGAGCCAACACGTCTACTTTGAGTAGGCCAAGGCTTTCTAAGTCATCTTTATCCCATTGAATGACGGTACGATCTTGCATCGATGCATTCTCAACAGGCACCAGTTCGTATAGCGGGCCTGATGAAATCACAAAGCCCCCAACGTGTTGTGAAAGGTGGCGTGGGAATCCCATAATTTCATTCACTAATTGGATAAATTGTTCGCCTTTTAATGAATCTGGCTGTAAGCCAAGTTCAACAATTTGCGCTTGCCAGCCTTGGGATCGATCGCGTCGATTAACATTTTTTATAAAGTAGTCCAGCTGTGTTTGTTCGATTCCCAGTGCTTTCCCTACATCACGAATCGCACTTTTAAAACGGTAAGAAATCACAGTCGCCGCGAGCGCGGCACGCTCACGGCCATATTTCTGATAAATGTATTGAATGACTTCTTCACGTCGCTCGTGTTCGAAGTCGACATCGATATCGGGTGGCTCATCTCGCTCTTTACTGATAAAGCGTTCGAACAGTACAGAAATCTGCCTTGGGTCGACTGAAGTTATCTCGAGGCAATAGCATACGACAGAATTAGCTGCAGACCCCCGGCCTTGATACAAAATGCCATTACGCTTAGCGAACATCACAATGTCGTGAATGGTGAGAAAATAAAATGGATAGTTGAGCTCTTCTATCAGAGCCAATTCTTTATCAATAGTGTGCTGGATCGATTCTGGTACACCTTTGGGAAAACGTTGCCTTTTCCCTTGATTAACCAGATTGATTAGGTGGCTGATTGGCGTTTCCCCATCAGGGATCAGTTCACTAGGGTATTCATAACGTAGTGAGCCTAGGTCAAACTCACAACGGGTGGCAATACGTACGCTCTCTTCTAACCATTGCGGTTTGAACAGGCGGTGGAGTTTTTCTTTACTGCGTAGTGCATGCTCTGCATTAGAGATTAAATGAGCACCCACTTTCTCGACGCTACTGCCTTGCTGAATAGCGGTTAAGACATGTTGTAAGGGTAACCGATTGGCCGTATGCATTAATACACCACCACAAGCCGTAATAGGAAGGTGCAATTCGCTGGCCAACGTTTGGCAATGATGAAGGTAGGTTTGGTCGCTATCTTTGAGGTGACGCTGTACACCAAGCCACAGCCGGGAGTGATGATGTTGACCGAGCCATTGGCCCCACTTGAGGTCATCTTCTTTATGACTGGGAAGCCAGATTATGAAGCAGTGTCTGATGGACATGAGATCCCATTCAGATAGCTGGTATTGCCCTTTCTCAGAGCGCCGTCTTGCATTGGTGATGATCCGACACAGCTCTGCATAGGCTTGCCTGTTAGGGCAGAGGAGAACCACTTGGCATTCTTGATTGAGCCAAAACATGCTGCCGACAATCAGCTTAATCCCTAATTGATGTTGTTTAATGGCGCTGTAAGCACGGACAACTCCTGCGACAGAGCATTCATCGGTGATCGCCAGTGAGTGATAACGCAGAAAATCCGCTTGTAAGATCAGCTCCTCTGCATGGGAAGCACCAGTAAGAAATGAGAAATTAGTTTGGCAAAACAGCTCGGCATAATTCACTACTTAGGCTCCTTAACTGAATTGACCATGAAGAAACCAATGTTTGTCTTGATCGCGGAATACCCATAGCCACCGGCCTTGCTGGCTTCGAGCAACAAAGTAATCACGAATAACACTATCGCCATCCCACCAACCGGTCACTAGTCGCTCTGGTCCTTGTATTAAGGTGACTTTTTCTGTTAACGACTCTGGTTCTGGCAACATAAGGCTCGGCCGTAACCGCGTTACACGGCGTATTTGAGGCGGGGTATGAGTTGGAGCACACAATACAGTGGCTTTTTCTGGTCTAGGATCATCGGTTCGTGCAATTTTTCGTACTTGCTCCTTACCTAATTTGGCTTGCAACAATGCAATGAGTTCTAGCTCACTTTGTTGCCCTTGATGACCACAAAATAAATCTTGTGCGTTGGCCTCAAGTTCGCCGCTACGCTCAATTTTGAGCGTTAACCCTTGAACAGGCGCTTCGAGTTGCACGGATTCAAGTGTGAGTTGGCATAAGGTCATCCAACGACTTGCTTGATAATCACCACACGCGGAGGTGAAGGTTATCTGGTTTGATTGGCCATCTCTCTGATGTAGCTGCAAAGAGAGCTCGTAAGCGACTTGATTACGCAGGTTGAGAAAATGTTCCAGCTTATTCAATAAAAGAGTAAGTGGCTTCTCTAGCCACTGAATATTCTCGATATCGAACAGCAGCGCTAGATAACTTTGAAAATGTTCAGGAGGATGATAGTACGTCACCGGATGTTTAAATTGGCCCATTAAGCGACCAAGGTAATTGACAAGATCAATATCAAAACGTCGCGCGACTTCCTGTAACGGTAGCGCCAGTAAATCAGCAAGTGTTTGGATGCCTACTCGGGATAGTTTCTCTACTTGTTTTATCGTTAACTCAGTGACAGCCAGTGGGAACGGCTGTATGCGTTCAAGTAGCTGCTGCTTATCTTCAGAGAGGAAATCTTGCTGTCCTTTCGCGAGCAAAATTGCAGAATAGGGGGAAAAACCGCATGCAAAATGATAGCGTACCTGCAAGGTATTCAGGTGCTGAGAGAGGGTATCCCAATATTTCATTAGGCCACCATAAAGAGACAGCATATCCGTCACTTTTAACAAGATCCCCTGTGGTGGTATGAGTACGATGTCAGAGGTCACCAGATAGAGCCATTGAGCGATGTCCGTTAAGGTTTGTGCTTCCACTTTTTCATCATAAGGATGGACTTGCAGGGAATGGCACATTGCCGCAGCGCTGCCGAGGCCCATGCCTATTTTTATGCCTTGATCCAGTGCGTTTGGGTTTGCTTGAACCACGTGATGCGCTCGACCATCCACAATGACTAAAGGGGATTGAGTTTGGTCAGAAAATAAGGCGTCCAACTGCAACGCCGGAAAATATAAATATAACCAGAGTTGCATGTTTAGCCTTGTTTTTGCATGGGAAAAGGAATAACGACGGGCGTTTTGCGCTGTAATGACAGCGAAGGCCAGCGCTCACTCATATCTAAAATAAAGCTGCTGTGTGGCCAACCACCACGCCGCTTGGTGATACTGATCTCGAGTCCCTGTTCATGGGGTTGTAATCGAAGGCTTAAACTTACGGGAAGTGAAAACACATGCTTGCGCTGAGCTTTGAATAGAAACTGTAAGCAGCGCCCAGTCTCACTAGCAACCTGAAGTCTACGCGCCTGATGCACCTCAAGCTCTGAATGCCACAGCAATACATTGTCACAGGCTCCGCTTTTTAGGCACTGTTCTGCTGCCCATAACGCTTCACGTTCGGTTTTTGGGTTGATAAAGAGAATGTGGTTACGATCGAGCCCTTCGCTTTCGAGTTGTTCAGCGCAAAGATAACCTGGCGGCTGAATAAATACACTCAATCGTTGTTGTTGATTCTGGCGAAGGTGTGGCATGAGCAAGCGTAGTTCACCAATGCCTGAAGGGGAGTCCACCTCAACAACACCTTGTTTAGGAAAACCACCTTGTAATTTTTCATCCAACAGACGAAAGCCAGTGGAGAAGAATTCTTGCGTGGTTTGATGGTATGACCCTTGCCAAACCCACTGTTTATTTTTCAGATGCTCAATCAATTCGTACATAACAAAATACCTGTATATTTATACAGTATAATTCATTATAAAGAAGCGGCAAGAGGAAAAGAGAGGAATAAATACAAAAACGCCTCGCAAAAAAGCAAGGCGTTGAATAAACGGAAAATCTTTTTAGTTATTTCTTTGGCTGAGCATCAATGCACTGGCCATGTACGTCACGGCCTTCTGGTGCCATCAAATAAAGGTAAAGTGGCATGATATCCAGTGGTGTTTTCAACAACTCAGCATCTTCTGCTGGGTAGGCTTTAGCACGCATTCCCGTACGGGTGCCACCTGGATTAATTGCATTAACACGTACGCTGGAGTCGCTCAGTTCATCTGCCAGAACTTGCATCATGCCTTCGGTTGCAAATTTAGACATAGCGTACGTGCCCCAAAAAGCACGGCCGTCATGACCAACCGTTGAAGAGGTGAACACAAGGCGAGCGTCGTCTGATTTTTTCAATAAAGGCAACACCGCTTGAGTCATCATAAACTGAGCTTTAACGTTGACCTGCATGACATCGTCATAAGTGTCTTCGCCAATTTGATCAAATGGGCTGATCACACCAAGTAAGCTGGCATTGTGTAACACGCCATCTAAGCGGCCAAACTGTCCTTCGATGGTATCGACCATATCGAGGTAATTCTGTTTGGTTGCCCCTTTCATATCCAGTGGGATGATTGCTGCTTGTGGGTAACCAGCCGCTTCAATTTCATCGTAGGTTTGTTCCAGCTTTTTCACTGTGCGGCCAAGAAGAATAACGGTTGCCCCATGTTGTGCATATGACAATGCTGCCTGTTTGCCGATACCGTCACCTGCACCAGTGACTAAGATTACTTTGTCCTTTAGGGCTTGTTCAGAAACTGAATACTCCACAGTTTGTGTCCTTATCGTTATGTTCTACTTTAAGTATTTATGGCAAGGTGGTTACAATACACCAATTCGTTCATTTGGGGATAAAGACGTTGGAATTTTTATTGGACTATGGCCTGTTTTTGGCCAAGATTGTGACCGTCGTGGTCGCGCTTGTAGCGATTTTGGTGATTGCCAAAGCGGTTAGCGGAAAAAGCGGTGGTGCGAAAGGTGAATTGGAAATCACCAACCTGACGGAAGCGCATAAACAGACAGTCGAGCAATTAGAACATCACCTTCATGATGAAGCCTTTATTAAAGCGCGAGATAAAGCAGAAAAGAAAAGCGAGAAAGAAAAAAATAAGGCTCGCGAAAAAGAGATCAAGCAAGCTTCAAAAGAAGGTGCCTTGGACAGTAAGCGTGAACCACACCTGTTCGTTCTCGATTTCAATGGCAGTATTGATGCAAAAGAAGTTGCCGCGCTGCGTGAAGAAGTGACGGCGATTTTAGCTGTGGCACGAGAAGGGGATGAAGTATTGCTTCGCCTTGAGTCTGGTGGTGGTATGGTCCATGGTTATGGTTTGGCTTCTTCTCAGCTTGACCGCATTAAAGCGGCTGGCCTGCCTTTGACGATTGCCGTTGATAAAGTTGCTGCGAGTGGCGGTTATATGATGGCGTGTATCGCCGATAAAATTGTGTCTGCACCGTTTGCTATTGTTGGCTCAATTGGTGTGATTGCTCAGTTGCCAAACTTTAACAAGTTACTGAAAAAACATGATATTGAGTTTGAACAACTGACGGCTGGCGAATACAAACGTACTTTAACTATGTTTGGTGAGAACACAGACAAAGCTCGTGAGAAGTTCAAACAAGAACTGGAAGAGACGCATGGTTTATTTAAAGACTTTATTCGTGAGCGTCGTCCTGAGTTGGAACTAGATAAAGTTGCAACGGGTGAGCATTGGTTTGGTACCCAAGCACATGAACTTGGTCTTGTGGATGAAATCAAAACATCGGACGACATCGTTGTAGAAGCGTGTAAAGACAAAACCGTATTGGCGATTCATTACGTTGCGAAGAAGAAATTGGCTGACAAGCTAGCCGGTGTTGCTGGTGAGGCCGCTGATAACGTACTGATGAAACTAATCAGTCGCGGTCAACGACCTATCGTTTAATCGCGTTACGACTAACGCCTGTCCAGTAGTGACAGGCGTTTTTCTATTAATGCAAATAATACCCCAGTGACAGCGCCAGCAAGATGAGCTTCAACCGCAACTCTCGCCTCAATTAATGCGGCCGTGGAGGCGGACGGGCCAGCAAACTGTTCCCATAATACTTTTGCCGCAAGACCAATGAGAAGCAACCAACTGCTTTTGCGTCCTTGAATCACCTCTTGAATGGCAAAATAGCCAAACAGCCCATGCAGTACACCAGATAATCCAACGTAGATGTTCATATTGGATAGAAAAATGGCAAAGCCGACACCAAGGCTGGTGGTGAATAAGGCAAACAACAGCGCTTTCGTTGAAGGTTTGAAAATATAGCTGATGACCCAAAGCCCCGCGAGATTCATTCCAAGGTGCGGAAAGTTGGTGTGGGTGAAATTTCCTGTTAGGATGCGCCACCACTCTCCTTGGTTTAGAGCGTGACGATTCCATTCACTCAATGTAGCCAATGGCTCGAACTGTAAGCCTAAACAAATTAAGCTGATAACGGATAACAGAAGATACAAATTCACTTTATGTCTCGATATTGTACTCAGTGTGGAAAACCACACAAAGCCTGTATTTGCCAATGGATAAAAAGCTTACCATCGAATGTAGAGCTGATTATTTTACAGCATCCGAGTGAAACGAAACGACCGATGGGTACCGCTCGAATACTGACCTTATCTCTGCCAAATAGCCATTGCTTTGTTGGAGAAGACTTTAGTCAACATGCTGAGCTAAATGCATTGCTAAATCAAGCGGATATGCAGCACTTTGTGTTGTATCCGGGAGAGAATGCGATTGAAGTGAATGAGGGTTTTAGTCACACGGATGAAAAGGCAGTTTTACGGGTTATCTTACTTGATGGGACGTGGAAAAAAGCATACAAGATGTGGCAGCTATCAACCAATCTTCATGCTTTACCATTGCTCAAGTTGCCGAGTAACCTTGCAGGGAATTACCGTATTCGAAAAGCACCGAGTGATAACGCACTTTCTACCGTGGAAGCGGGTTTCCATATTTTAAGTTTGTTACAACCTGAGCAAGATTTTACACCGCTTCTACATGTTTTTGATCAGATGATCGAATACCAAATCCAACAGATGCCCGCTGGTGTTTTTGAACGCAATTATCAGAAAAACTAGGCAGAGCTTACATACTTACCACAGTGAGGAAGCGTCTAGGATAGCCACTCTTGTAGTAATTGGTTTCAGTGACGCCAAAGTGCTTTTTGGAAGACGAGCTATGAATGAAGCTGAGCTTTCCATCGCCAATTTCGGTAATAATGCCAGCATGACCCGGTTTTCGAATGTTAGGGTTGGTACCGGTAAATACAATTAAATCCCCAACTTTTGCATCTTCTAACGACACCTTATTGGCATACAAGCTCGGGTAGGCCGCCGTTGTGCGAGGTATGTTGATATCAAACTTTCGATAGACGTATTGGATGTACCCGGAGCAATCGAATCCTTTCGGCGTGCTGCCGCCGTAGATGTACTGAGTACCCAAAAAGCGCCGTGCATAATCGATCATTTCCGTTTGTGGCTGCTCTTTCTCAAGTGTTTTGACTGTATCCACACTTTCACTTATCTCAATTGGCTGTAATTGAGTAAACATTGGTTCTGCTGCATGTTTAGTTTCTACGTGACTGGTTGGCTCTGAAGCCGTTGGAACGGCAGAGCAAGCGACAGAAAGTAAGGGAAATGGAAGCAGTATTAAGTGTTTTAAGTTCATAGAGCGAGATCGAATGACGGTATTTCTGCGCAATAAACTAACACGAGACGAGCAGTCGGTTGATAAGAGTTTTGTCAAAATGTCGATTGGAAAAAGAGTGGCATGAACCACTCTTATCGATAAGTTCAACAGACCCTAGTATCCATGAGATGAAAACAGCTGCTGATGCAGTCTTTGAGCGTGACCGTCAGTCATGGATGAAATGTGGTCAGAGATCACTCGCAGGCCATGCGTTTCATCACTACTGCTTTGCCAACGCTGGCGTGGCTGCTCAGGTAGCAGACGTTCAGGATCGGCACTGAGTGCTTCAAAGATATCCATGATAATTTGCTGGCCTTTGTATTCCACCATTTGAACCTGTGGGATCTGGATGACATAGTGACTAACAAAGTGTTTCAGTATCTCTAGCGCTTTTGCCATGGTCGGCTCAAGAAAGGCATTAAAGGCGAGTAACTCAGAATGAAAAGCGGCTTCAACCGGTTTGATAGAGATACTGGTTAATAACGCATTGACCATGCCTCCGATGGCGTCTTTTCGTTGATAGTGCGTATCAGAAAAGAGCATATCGCCGACAGAATCAATATGCGCTTCGAACCAAGGGTCGCCACATTCTGCCAGAGCACAAGCTGCGACTTCTTGCCATTGATTGCGAGTGACAAGGCCAAGCACAATTGCGTCTTCGAGATCATGCACGCCGTAAGCAATATCGTCCGCAAGCTCCATAATTGAACAATCGAGAGATTTATAACGTGTTTTATGGTGTTGAGTTACGGGGAGCGTTTCTTCTCGCATCTGACTAAACGCGTCTTTGTCACTGTCTGAAAGCGGGGCAAGAACCCATTCAAACAACGCACTGTCACAGTCGTAGATTCCTTTGGCAGGCATCCAATCTTTTGCTTTAAGTTTGCGCTGATGGAGGGCTGGTTCAGGTTGTTGGGAAGCACAAACTTGGCTAAGCAAGGCGGGGTATTTGATTAGCCCAAGTAAAGTTCTGCGAGCGAGGTTCATACCGAAATGCTCGGTGTAAGGTTCAAGTTTGGTGACGATACGGAAAGTCTGTGCATTGCCTTCAAAGCCGCCGTGGTCGCGCATCATGTAATTGAGCGCTACTTCACCACCATGGCCATAAGCAGGGTGGCCGATATCGTGAGCTAAGCACAGGGAATCAATCAGGCTATCACTCGGGAGCAAATCACGGAACTCAGGCTGTTTCTTTTTCAGTTGTGCCACAATGCCTGTACCGAGTTGTGCCGCCTCTAATGAATGAGTGAGCCGAGTGCGGTGGAAATCATCGACACTTTTACCATGTACTTGGGTTTTTGCTTGTAAACGACGAAAAGCCGCCGAGTGCAGAATACGGGCACGATCGCGCTGATATGGACTGCGGTGGTCATCACGACGAATTTTATGTTCGTCATCGTGTCTTTCTTGCCAACGTGCACTGATATTAAACGTCATGAATCATCTCCTGACTCTTTTTCTTTACGGTACAACCTGTTAGCTGATTTCGTCTAGTGATAATTCAAAACTTGGTGCAAAGACATTAAGAAAATAGAGCATTTCTTCTGTTTCACGTTCTTTCAGCGAAATATCAAGGCGCTTTTTGGCCAGTGCATATTCGTGGTTCCCAGCGCTGAGCTCTTCTAGGCATTTTAGGTATGCACAAATGGTGTCAGCTTGTTTCACTATTGCAGCGTCTTCACTATTTGCTTGATGGCTGAGCAGAAAGGGTGCGAAATCATCTTTGAATTCATCAGGCAGCATACCAAGTAGTTTTTTTTCCGCTGCAGCTTCGATTTTTTTGTATTCTTTGGCGATCTCAGGACTGTAATACTTTACTGGAGTGGGAAGGTCGCCCGTCAAGACTTCACTGGTGTCGTGGTACATGCCTAAAATGGCAATTCGTTCCGGGTTCAGATTACCACCAAATTTTTTGTTTTTAATGAGTGCCAGAGCGTGAGCAACAAATGCAACTTGCAGGCTGTGTTCAGAGATATTTTCACTGGAAACTGAGCGCATAAGGGGCCAGCGCTGGATAAGCTTCATACGAGCAAGGTGGGCAAAAAAATGGCTTTCTTTCAGTGTGGGTTCGGACATCGTTTGACTCCCTTCTAAACGAAAAAGGATACTCCAAAGAGTATCCTTTTAGCATATGAGAGATCGAATCTGAATACTACTGGCGATAAGTTGACAAGAAGCGCTCAAAGCGACCAATCGCCATTTCGAGATCCTCAACATGAGGCAATGTCACAATACGGAAGTGATCCGGCTTTGGCCAGTTGAAGCCAGTGCCTTGTACCAGCAGTACTTTTTCTTGAATCAAGAAATCGAGGACCATTTTTTGGTCATCTTTGATGTTGTACATCTTGGTATCAATTTTAGGAAATAGATACATTGCCCCTTTGGGCTTGACGCAAGAGATCCCCGGAATCTGATTTACCAGCTCCCAAGCACGATCGCGTTGTTCAAGTAAGCGACCACCAGGCAAGATCAATTCATTAATGCTTTGGTAACCACCCAGTGCCGTTTGCACTGCATGCTGCATCGGAACATTGGCACACAAACGCATGGATGCCAGCATTTCTAAGCCAGAAATATAACCTTGGGCCAAATGTTTTGGTCCGGTTAGGAACATCCAGCCGCTGCGAAAACCACAAACGCGATAGGCTTTAGATAGGCCGTTGAATGTGACGACGAGTACATCGTCTGTAAGGCTAGCGACAGAAGTGTGGGTCGCACCGTCGTACAGAACCTTGTCGTAAATCTCATCTGCAAAAATGATCAACTTATGTTGGCGAGCAATTTCGATCACTTCCAATAAGAAGTCACGGCTATATACCGCACCCGTTGGGTTATTTGGGTTGATCAAGACGATGCCACGCGTTTTCGGTGTGATTTTCTTTTTGATATCGTCGAGATCGGGATACCAGTCAGATTCTTCATCACAGAGGTAATGAACGGCGTTACCACCAGAAAGCGAAACTGAGGCAGTCCAAAGTGGGTAATCTGGTGCTGGTACCAGCATTTCATCACCGTTGTTGAGCAGAGCTTGCATCGCCATCACAATTAGCTCAGATGCTCCGTTCCCGATGTAAACATCTTCCACGTCTAAAGAGCGGATACCTCGACGTTGGTAATATTGCACAACGGCTTTACGCGCAGAATAAAGGCCTTTCGAATCCGCATAACCTTGAGATGTTGGGAGGTTACGGATGACATCAACCAAGATTTCATCAGGGGCGTCAAAACCAAATGGGGCAGGGTTACCTATATTTAGCTTCAGTATATTATGCCCTTCTTCCTCCATGCGCTTAGCATGTTTCAATACTGGTCCGCGGATGTCATAGCAGACATTGTCGAGTTTTGACGACATTCCGATATTTTGCATTGTGTAAAACCCAAAAATGAATTAATTTCTTTATTAAACTACAACAAAAAAAGGTTTGATAGAATAAAAATCTACTTTGTAGCGTTATTTAAACGTCCCTTTATCTGGTGGCTATCACAGGATTCTGCAAAAGATTGAGTACATCCTTGATTTGAGAAGGGTCTAACAATAGAGTAGCGTTCAAATTCTATCGAAATCTCCTGTAAGACGAGGCTGATTTGTCACACTTTCATCAAGCCGTCATTGAACTTATTGAGCGTGTAAAGGATGCAAAAGACGGCACTAGCCGTTTGGTTCAAGTTCTTAAGGAAAAACCTGACTTTGCCTTTATTGATTGGTTGGACGCGCAACCGATATTTCCCAAATTTTACTGGCAATCTCGTGATACTCGTGAAGAGGTTGTTGCACTAGGACAACTGCACACATTTACTGACCCTGCACCAGCTTATACTGTACTTGCTGAAGATCAGCGAGTTTGGGGAGGCCGTTCCTTCGACGGTCAGACAGATAAAAATCGCCGCTGCATGTCTTCATTTTTCTTCTTACCGCAAGTGGAGTTGATCCGCTTTGATGATACATGGTCTATTGCGGTGAATCTCAATGGAGAGCGGCATCGCACCTTATCAAGTCTGAATAAACTACAAGTTGATGTGACCCCTCTGGCTCCTGTTTCCGCACATATCTGCAATATTACGCATGTACCACAACAGCCACAGTGGAACGAGTTAGTGGAACGTGTATTAACCGGGATTGAGCAACAGGCGTTTAAAAAGGTGGTGTTGGCACGTAAAACAACCGTTGATCTCGATGGCCCACTGTGTCCGGCTCAACTGTTGAAAGCCAGTTATCAAAATAACCATCATAGTTTCCACTTTCTTCTGGCTCTTGACCAAAAACATGCTTTTATTGGGTCAACGCCTGAGCGTCTATACTCTCGTCAAGGTCAAGAATTACATACTGAAGCGTTGGCTGGCACGATTGGTCGTGGGGTGAATGCGCAACAAGATATGGATCTGGCCAACTGGTTGTCGCAAGACAGTAAGAATTTGAATGAAAACCAGTATGTGGTGGATGATATTATTGAGCGCCTTACGCCACACTCAGAAAAGGTTCATGTTGAATCAGAAGCTCGCTTGGTTCGTTTGCGCAAAGTGCAGCACTTAAAACGCAGTATTCATGCCACACTTAATCCTGGGGTGAATGGTGTTCAGCTACTTAGTGCGCTTCAACCAACGGCAGCTGTTGCTGGCTTACCTCGGCAAGAGTCTATCGATTTTATTCGTCAGAATGAACCTTTTGCCAGAGGTTGGTATGCAGGTTCGATTGGTTATATCAGTCATAAAAAAGCAGAATTTTGCGTCGCAATCCGAAGTGCGTTGATTGTTGATGAGCAGCTCCAATTGTTTGCCGGAGCTGGCATTGTTCCCGGCTCGGTTGCGAAGCATGAATGGCAGGAATTAGATAAAAAAATGTCGACCTTATTGTCGCTGATCTCGGAGAATGCCCCGCTGGGAGTGGCTTCATGAGTACCAACCAAGCGGTATTAAACCGTATATGGTCACAAACCATTCTTGAAGAGTTAAGTCGATTAGGTGTCTGTGATATTTGTGTGGCGCCAGGTTCTCGCTCAACCCCTCTTACTTTGGAAGCGGCTGCAAACCCCAAATTAACCATGCACACACATTTTGATGAGCGTGGTTTAGGCTTTTTAGCGTTAGGGCTTGCCAAATCAAGTCAGCGTCCTGTCGCAGTTGTCGTCACATCCGGTACTGCAGTAGCTAATTTATTACCAGCGATTGCGGAATCACATCTAACGGGTGAGAAGTTAGTTGTGTTGACTGCCGATCGCCCCGTGGAATTAGTCGGGTGCGGCGCGAATCAAGCCATCGACCAACAAGGCATTTATTCATCTCATGTGACAGCAGCCCTTAATTTGCCAACCCCAGCTTTGCATACACCGTTGAAATGGTTGCTCACTTCGATTGATCAAGTCATGCAAAAGCAAGCACAAGACAGTGGCAGTATCCATATCAATTGTCCTTTTCCTGAGCCGTTATACAGCTCGGAATCTAAATCGATATTTCAACACTATTTAGATACCGTTAGTCATTGGTGGCAAAGTAACCAGCCTTACTGTCAGCGTATATTGGCGGAGTCCGGTCAGTTCTTTGATACGGCTTCATTTGCCGACAAAAAAGGTTTATTGATTGTCGGTAGTGTTTCAATTGAGGAAGCGAAGCGAGTGCAGCAACTTGCGAATGAAGCGGGCTGGCCTCTATTGTGCGATCCACAATCTGGTATTTCGAGTGAATGGGCACATTTTGATTTGTGGTTGCAACGGCAAGAATGGGCTGACAAGCTTAATGAGTGTGATTTGGTGGTGCAGTTTGGTTCTCGGTTGGTATCAAAAAGGCTAAATCACTGGCTCAAACAGCGAGTTGAAAATAGCGATTGTGAGTACCATTACATCGAGCACGCTCATGGTCGAAATAATCAAGATCATCTGCCACAGTACCATCATGTGTGTGATATCCAGCAATGGCTTGCAGCGAATGACAACTGGCAACAAGGTGTTACGACTCGTGGTTGGGCTGATGACCTTCGTAAGGTTGCCAGTGCTACCCTCAGTACCGCCAAAACCATGCTAGCGGATGAATCTTCATTATCTGAAGCGGTATTGGCACTGTCTTTAGCCAATGTGCCTCCTCATGCACAACTCTTTATTGGCAATAGCCTGTTTGTACGATTAACCGACATGTTTAGTCGGTTGCCGGGGAGGGCGGTATACAGCAATCGCGGCGCTTCGGGTATTGATGGGCTTATCGCGACGGCAAGTGGGGTTGTACGACATACTAAAGTGCCGACTTTAGTGGTAGTGGGCGATACTTCGCTACTGTATGATCTCAACTCTTTGGCGTTGTTTACTCATGAACCAACACCAACGGTTATTGTGGTCACGAATAATGATGGCGGTGCTATTTTTGATTTGCTGCCAGTACCAAACGTGCAAAAGCAAGCGTTGTATCAGATGCCTCATGGTTACCAATTTGCTGGTGCGGCGAATCAGTTTCAGATCCCTTATCGCTGTCCTCAAACATTAGATGAATGTTCAAGTATGATCGAACAACATCTAGGGACAGGCCACGGACCACTATTAATTGAGGTAATGACGCCTCCTGAACAAGCTTCAAACCATATTAAACAGGTGGTACGTCATCTCCATGCTCTATAGTCAGCTTCACCATTTTTCAGCGGATCAGGAGCAGCCAGCGGTTGTATTCCTACATGGTTTATTGGGAAGTGGTGATGACTGGCTAGAGACATTAAACCTTCTTCCTGACTATGCTTGCCTATGCATTGATCTGCCGGGTCACGGACAAAGTAATGATGTAGTCTGCCAAGGCTTTGAGCATTGTTGCAACATGATTGTTGACGCAATCAGTTCTCATTTTCCCCCTGAGATGCCCATCATTCTGGTGGGTTATTCTATGGGAGCACGCATCGCGATGCATGGTTTAGCTCATGATTGCTTTTCAAGGCTCAATATTTGCTTATCACTACTTGAGGGCGGCAACTTTGGTCTCGATACGGTGTCTGATAAACAAGCGCGTTGGGAAAATGATGTGCGTTGGGCAGAACGTTTTTGCCGTGAGCCTATCGAGCAAGTGCTTGCTGATTGGTATCAACAAGCGGTATTTGCAGAACTCACTTGCGAGCGAAGACAAGCGGTTATCGCTAAACGTAGCAAGAATAATGCGGCTCAAGTTGCCAGCATGCTAAAAGCGACCTCATTGGCTAAACAGGATTATTTGTTGGATAGGTTAAAGTTAACTTCGGTACCTATCCATTATATTTTCGGCGATAAAGACGTGAAGTTCCGCCAAATGGCAGAACAGAGCGGACTTGCCTTCACTCAAGTGAATGCTGCAGGACACAATGCTCATCAAGAGCAACCCGCAGCTTTTTCTGAGATTATTCGCCATCACATAAGACTCACGTATGAGTCAATCAGATAGAAATGGGACATTCCATGACAAGAGCTACCACCATACCATCCTCTTTTCCTCCCTCGAGACCTTCGATGAAAAATAGATAAATAACGTTAGGTCTACTACAACAATAGAATTGGGGAAGAGAAATGATAAAGTCAGCGAAACTGTACCGTTACCTGCTGCCTATGGACAGCGGTGTGATACTTAGAGAACAAAGACTAACTGAACGAGAAGGCTTTATTGTTCAGTTAGAACATGAAGGAAAAATAGGGAGAGGAGAGATTGCGCCTCTACCTGGTTTCAGTATTGAAAGTGCAGAAGAAGCATGTACTCAGACTCTTGAGCAACTTAAGCGCTGGGCTGCTGGCGAGGCATTTGACTATGAAGAGCTTTATCCATCGGTTGCATTTGGTTTGTCGATGGCAGAGCTTGAGCTAAGTGGTCAATTACCGCCAGAAGGCAATTATACGGCTGCGCCACTTTGCAGTGGTGATCCTGACGAACTGATTCCTAAGTTAGATCAGATGCAGGGCAAGAAGGTCGCTAAAATCAAAGTAGGTTTGTATGAAGCCATTCGTGATGGTTTGATTGTTTCTCTGTTTTTAGAATCGATTCCAGACTTAACATTGCGCTTAGATGCTAACCGCGCATGGACGGCAGAGAAAGCGCAGCAATTTGCCAAGCACGTTGTTCCTACATTACGTCAACGCATAGCGTTCATAGAAGAGCCATGCCAAGTGCCGGGCGACAGTTTTTCATTTGCGATTGATACCGGCATTCCAATCGCTTGGGATGAAACGTTGCAGCATGCGATTCGCAGCGATGATTTTCGTTTAGAAAATCTAACAGGTGCCAAAGCGATCGTGATCAAACCCACCTTGATTGGTTCAGTAGAGCGCTGTATTGCACTTATTGAAAGAGCGAAAGAGTTGGGGATCACGTCGGTGATCAGTTCAAGCATTGAATCAAGTTTTGGCCTGACTCAACTGGCACGTTTGGCTAAATGGCAACTGCCAGATGAAGTGCCAGGTTTAGATACCGTAGGCTTGTTTGCTCAGCAGCTTGAAGTGGAATGGCCAGGGTGTGAGCTTCCGCTCTCTCCATTGGCAGAACAAACGCTAATTTGGCAGTCTTAATGAGTACATCTCCTCTAACAAAATGGGCGCAACAGCGCCCATCTTCATTAGCATTGCTCACAGAAAACCACCAGTATTGTTGGCAGGAGCTGAAGGAGCGGGTGGATGCCTATGCTGCGCAAATAACTCTGCGTGGACTAAAGCAAGGGGATGTGCTGACCTGCATTGGAAAAAATACGCCTGAAATGATGATGGTTTATTTGGCGTGTCTTGAGCTTGGTGTGATTTGCGCGCTGACCATGCCACAACCCGATGAAGTGCTACAAAACAAGCTCGACACTCTCTATTCAGGACCGCCACATTTATGGTGGTCGGGGCACGCTTCTCTTCGTAACACATCAAACAGCATTGAACTTAGCAGCTCATCATCGGCTCATTCTTCATTCAATAGTTATCTGCCAGACAATCCTGCTTCGATAGTATTTACCTCAGGATCTACGGGTAAACCGAAAGCGGTGCTTCATACTTCGGCACAACATCTGGCGTCTGCTTCGGGGTTATTAGAAAGATTTCGATTTACTGAGCAGCACACTTGGTTGTTGAGCCTTCCTCTGTATCACGTTTCCGGGTTGGCGATTGTGTATCGCTGGTTATTTGCTGGAGCCTGCTTAAAGGTAGGTTGTGGGGAATTGCTCAAAGATATTCAGGGCGTAACTCATGCATCCTTGGTTGCTACCCAGTTAAAACGTTTGCTAGAAAGTGGTATCGACACCGAACTGAGCCATGTTTTACTCGGGGGGAGTCATGTTCCTCAAGAGCTTAGTTTAGCCGCGGCGGAGCGTGGAATTGAAACTTGGCTTGGTTACGGTATGACTGAGGCTGCTTCAACGGTGACAGCAAAGCAAATCAATGATCATCACAGTGCAGGTTGCGTGTTGCCAAGGAGAGGAGTCAAGCTGAAGGAAAAACGCATTTTTATCAAAGGTGAGACGTTAGCAAAGGGCTACTATCACCAAGGTATGGTGACGCCATTAGCCTCTGATGAATGGTTCGATACTAAAGACCTAGGGGAATGGCGAAATAATGAGCTAGTGATCATTGGCCGAGCTGACAACCAATTTATTTCTGGTGGCGAGAATATCCACTGTGAGGAAATTGAAGCAGTATTGAATTCACATGAACAGGTTGCCCAAGCGATCGTGATTCCAGTTGCTGATATAGAGTTTGGTACTCGTCCTGTGGCGGTTGTGCAAACACCAATGCCTATAGTGAAAGCAGAGTTCGATGCGTTTCTTTCTGACAAATTGGTGAAGTTTAAATGGCCGATGGCGTACTATGTCATGCCAAAATCGTTATTGGAAACGGGAATAAAAGTATCTCGACAAGCGGTTAAAGATTGGTTGGAAAAAGAAGTGCAAAACAGTGACTAGTTGTAGTTGCACTTCAGGGGGGAAGGGCGAAGGTGACTCGCCCTAATTTTTATTTAATGGTTACGCAAGAACGTTTTTCATTTGCTCAGCGACTTTATCTACCTTACCTAAGCCGACGATAACTTGAAGACCAGTTTTACCGACCGGTACGACCCCAGCAGCACCCAACTGTTTAAGTTTATTGCTATCAGCGAGTGATGAATCTTTCACGCCAAGGCGAAGACGAGTAATACAGTTGTCCACCTCTGTGATGTTTTCCGCACCACCAATGGCTGCAATGTATTGTTTCGCAAGATCTTCAAGTTGCTCTGGTGACTCGTCTTTGTCTCCAGCCATGTCTTCACCACGACCTGGAGTTTTCAGGTTGAACTTGATGATCACGAAGCGGAATACAGAGTAGTAAACCACGAAGAATACAAGGCCCAGTGGAATTAGCATGTACCACTGTGTCGCCAACGGGTTTTGACTTGATAAAACGAAGTCAACAAGACCAGCTGAGAAGCCAAAGCCAGCAATCCATTGCATTGTTGCCGCAATGTACATTGAAATACCCATAAGCACCGCGTGAACGAAGTACAATGCTGGCGCTAGGAACATAAAGCTGAATTCAAGTGGTTCAGTAATGCCTGTGAAGAAAGACGCCATTGCACCTGCAAGCATAATAGAGAAGACATTGTCTTTATTCTTTTTGTCTGCACAGTGGTACATCGCCAGAGCCGCACCCGGTAGACCAAACATCATAATTGGGAAGAAACCAGCTTGATACATACCAGTTTTACCAATAACGGCAGTTCCATTAGTAATCGACTGAGCGCCACCTAAGAAGTTTGGAATGTCGTTAATACCAACCACATCAAACCAGAAAACAGGGTAAAGCGCATGGTGCATGCCAATAGTCAGAGTTAGTCGGTTGAAAAAGCCGAACAGGCCCGCACCAACAGCACCCATAGACTCTAGCTGAGTACCAAAGACGATGAGGCCATCGTAGATGATTGGCCAGATGTACAGCAAGATAAACGCCAAAACCATGCCAGCAATTGACGTTAGGATAGGCACCAAACGTTTACCACTGAAGAACGCCAATGCTTTTGGTAATTCAACGGAAGAATAACGGTTATAAATTTCTGCTGAGATAATACCAACGATAATACCGACAAACTGGTTGCTGATCTTATTGAACGCTGCTGGAACTTCGTCTGCGCTAACGCCAAGCAGCTGAGTTACTGAATCAGGGGATAGCAACGTGGTCAAAACCATAAAGCTAATAAAGCCAGCTAACGCTGCGGAACCATTCTTGTCTTTACTTAAGCCAAATGCGACACCGACGGCAAATAGGATGGCCATGTTGTCGATAATGGCACCACCAGATTTGATCAAGAAAGCAGCTAATACATTATCCGCTCCCCAACCTGTTGGATCGAGCCAATAACCGATCCCCATTAATATTGCCGCTGCAGGCAGTGTGGCCACAGGGACCATCAGCGCCTTGCCGACTTTTTGCATATACCCAAGAATATTCATGTTTACCCCTAATGAATTATTTGTTTATTCATTTATTTTTCTAATGAGTAATAATGTTGGTTTTGATTTTTACCCATCGCTAAATTAATAACGGCGCATATTTGAAACATTTTTCGCGCTGTAAACAAACGAAAGAAAGAGTAATATGGATTAAAATTTTTAATGTGTTAATGTCATGGCAAAGCAACAATCACTTCTTAGAAATCTACACACATTCAATGTGGCATCACGAACACTCAGCTTTACGCTTGCAGCAAAAGAGCTTCACCTAACGCAAGGTGCAGTAAGCCATCGGATAAAAGTGCTGGAATCAGAATTAGGTTTTAATTTGTTTGTTCGAGGCATTCGTAAATTAGAGTTGACCGAGGAAGGGAAACGATTTCAGGCCACCTTGTCTAGTTCATTAAATAAAATTTTTACTGAAATAAATGACATTAAATCGCTAGATGAGGGGGGGGAATTGAACATTGCGACCTCTCTCGGCTTTGCAAATGGTTGGTTGTTACCAAAGCTTGCAGACTTTAAAGCACAATACCCCAAGTTCAATCTGAATATCTTTGCGCAGGAAAACAATCAAGACTTGGTCGGAAATAACGTTGATGTTGCGATTTTTTATGCCTCGGAACATCATGCCAATATGCATCGTAAGCGCTTATTGAATGAAAAGTACATCCCAGTATGCAGCCCACAATATGCTGAAGAATTAGGTTTATATAAAAAAGGATTAGAGTCACTCCATGAGGTGAACTTCATTCATGCATTAGGCTCGGAAGTGTGGCAACAATGGGTTGAGCACATGAAACTAAAGGTGGACGTATTTAAGCATTCATACAGCGTAAGTTATCGTGAAATGGGGATCACATGTGCCCGCAATCATCTGGGTGTTGCAATGGGGCGATATCAATTTGTAAAGCCTCTTATTGAATCAGGCGAGTTAGTTTCCCCTTATCCTTATATGGATACGGAGCTAGGTTATGATGTGATGTACCCAGTGGGTGCGGACGGAAGACCTAAGGTGAAGGTATTTATTAACTGGTTGGAGGAACAACTTAGTTAATTTTGATATTTGATAGTACAAAAGCGAATTTTGTAACCTTATAACCCTGACTCATAATGATTTAGAAATTTAATGGAATCAGATATAAGAGTCAGGGATATGAAAGCAATGATTATCGTGGCGGTACTCATTCAAATTGTGATTGCGATTCAGAGCGAAGGGCTTGCGCGCGCGCTTGCCGAACTGACGGCCTTTATATTGGTAGTGATGTTGGTGCTAGAAAAAAAGAAAACGACACCACCCCAATCTGAACGCGTGTTAAGCGAAGAGTAACCATGCTAATGAGCCACTCGAGATAAGTCCCCACATCGTTACGCCAAAAATAAGCGGTTTGGTTCCTGCCGATTTAATTTTTTCTACTGAAATTCCACAACCAATCAAAAATAAACAAACAATCAACGCTTTTTTTGCGAAGCTAAATATCAATTGATAGGTTTGTTCAAATTGCGGTAATACGTCACTAATCGCGATGGCGATGCAATAAAAAAGAATAAAGTAAGGTAGGGTGATTTTCTTTGAATCATTACGGAAAATCATGGCACTCACCAGTGCGACGGGAATAATCCACAATGCGCGTGCCAGTTTGAGTGTCGTCGCTGTTGTTAAAGCTTCTTCCCCATATGCAGATGCCGCTCCAACCACTGAAGATGTGTCGTGAATTGCGATAGCAGCCCAAGTCCCGAATGTTTGCTGGTCGAGAGCTAACGCATGACCAATTACAGGAAAGACAAAAAGGGCGATAGAGTTAAGGACAAATACGGTGGCTAAGGCTAAGCCAATTTGCTCGTCCTCAGCTTTGATTGCTGGGGCAATGGCTGCAATAGCACTTCCTCCACAAATTGCGGTACCCGATGAAATAAGGTAGCCCGTTTTTTTATCCAGTCCTAAGGCTTTTGCAAGTTCCCAGCCGAAGATAAGTGTTCCAATAATAGTTGCAACTACTAAGCCAATACCATCTTCAGTAACGGCTAGCGCTTGATCAAAGTGAATCCCAAAACCTAGCCCAACAATGGAGTAGGCTAAAAGTTTTTTAGTGATTGATGACAATGCGATTCCGCTTGGTATCAATCCAAGGCTGGCAAGAAAAAAACCAATGACCAATGCCATCGGTGAAGAAGCGTAGGGCGAAAGACAAAACCCGATGGCAAGGACAAACGGAATGGCTTGTTTTAATGATTTCATTAACTTATTACTAAAACTAAAAGAGACGCGATTGTACAGAGGGCCATACAATCAGTAAGTATTAATGTTTTGAACAAATGTTCAGGAACACTGAACGTTATCGCCATTCACCTCGTAGGGTGAGGACTTTATCGTGCATGACTTGTGTGGTTGCCAACTCAGGTTGAACTGGTTTCCCTGCTTCAATTTCTAGCTTAGACCAGAAGCGAGTAGGAAGCCCTTTACAAGCACTGCCTTTATAGCGGCTGAAATAACTACCCCACAGTCCTTTTAACGCCATTGGAATGACCGGAACGGGGCTGCGACGCAATATGATGTCCATTCCTCGCATAAAGTCATTCATCTCGCCATCAGCGGTGAGACGTCCTTCAGGGAAAATACACACAATGTGCCCTTCTTTAAGCGCTTGTTCTACGTCAGTAAAGGCTTTTCTTATGGAGCCTTTGCGCGTCGCTGATATTGGGATAACCCCCGCTCGCTTAAGAAAGCGCCTTAAAGGAGGGAGGTTGGCGTAATCTTCTTCCATCACAAAGCGGATCAATCGAGGACACACGGCACTTAATAATAATGCATCCATGTAACTTACATGGTTGCAAACGACAAGAGCGCCCCCTTTTTCGGGTAAGTGGTGTAGATTTTTGTGGTTCACGCGGTACATGGTATGGGTAAGAATCCAAACCAAGAAACGAACCACAAAGACAGGAACTTGCAAGAAGAGATAGCTCGCGACAAGAAAGTTTAAAAATGTCAGCGTGATAAATAACTGAGGAATAGACAGTTCAAGGAGGCTTAAACAGACAATACCTAAAACCGCACTACCAACCATGAACAGAGAGTTATAAATATTGAGTGCAGCGATAACTTGTGCACGTTCCGTAACTTTTGCCCGTTGTTGCATCAGTGCATATAAGGGAACGATAAATACGCCTCCTGATGCGCCAAGTAATAATAGGTATGCAAATAGTGGCCATAAATCTTGGTAACTGACAAAATCAGAGAAACTCTGAAAGGTCGGGAGTTGCTCAGGAATGCTGGTGGCCATTAAAAAACCGAATACCGTGATGCCAAAGCTGCCAATCGGCACGATGCCGACTTCGATACGATGATTCGACAGTTTGTCGCATGCCAATGAGCCCGCGGCAATGCCAATAGAAAAGAGTGCGAGTAAAAACGACACCGCACTCTCATTTCCATTGAGATAAAGTTTGGTGAAATTTGGAAACTGAGTTAAGTATGCCGCTCCCAAGAACCAAAACCAGCTGATGGCCATGATTGACTGGAAGACCACTCGATCAGATTTGGCAATCGAGATGGTTTTTCTGGTGTGTTGAATCGGTTGCCAGCGGAATTTTAATTCAGGTGCACAAGCAGGTGCTAATGGAATTGAACGACTGGATAGGTAGCCGAGCAACGCAAATAAAATTACACATCCAGCGGCTATGTATTTTGCGTTATCGGCGGAGGCAATGATTCCTGCACCAATAGTACCGAGTAAAATGGCGAGAAAAGTACCGGTTTCGACCAGTGCATTACCGGGAACCAGTTCTTTTGGGCTGAGCTGCTGGGGTAGTAGTGCATATTTCACTGGGCCAAAAAAAGCAGATTGCGTCCCCATCAAAAAAAGTAGCAGCAATAAAATAGCGTAACTTTCGGTGATGAAACCAATGGCACCAAGGCACATAATGCCAATTTCAGCCAGTTTGACTTTGCGAATAAACCAAGACTTTTCGTACTTATCGGCTAAAACACCCGCTGAGGCTGAAAATAAGAAAAAGGGCAGTATAAATAAGCCAGCAGCAAGATTGATAAATAAATGGCTTGAGACGGGCAGTGCATTTGCTCCCGCAAAGGCAACAAATAACAACAGAACATTCTTAAAAATGTTGTCGTTAAATGCGCCAAAAAACTGCGTAATAAAATAGGGTAAGAAGCGCTTTTGCGCTAACAGAGAGGCTTGATTGTGGTGTGGCATTGCATTTCCTTATGCTTACCAATTAGCCAAGTAATTCGAGAGCAGATTTTCGATTAACTCTTTTCCATCAATTGGTTCGGCGGCAAAGAACTTATCATCAACACTCAATAGTGTAATACCGTGAACGCCAGACCATAAAACGCGGCTTGCTTGAAGCACTTCTGAATCGGTACGCTGAGGAGCGAGTACTTTCAATAGCCCTTCCAGCATTGCCGTCATATGATCAATACGTTCCGCTTGCCATTCAGGCAATGCCTCACCATTCATATTGTGTTCAAAGATCAGCTGCCAGCGATGTGGGTGCTTCTGGGCAAAATCATGGTAGCAATATGCCAGTTCATAAAGTGCCGATTGTGGATCTTGGCAACCAGCAACCACTTTACGTGCGTCTTGTGATAATTCGTCTAATGTTTGCGCGACGGCATGGAGCAACAGAAGATTATAGTTCCCAAATACATTCACTAAAGTACTAGGTACATAGCCAATCATATTTGCGATTTTTCTCAAGCTCAGCTCATGATAAGAGTGTTCGTTGAGAAATTCTTTGACAGTGTCTAGTGTAAGGGCAATAAGCTCCTCACGAGTATGATCGTTTCTACGCGCCATGGTTAAATTATTAATAATGAACAACGTTCAATATTTTAATGACCGATCAAGAGAAGCGTCAACTTGAATAGTGTAATCTTTGCAATATTCTGATACATGTATTGGCTTTTCGCATATTTCATTATCAAGCGTGTGGGGCTATGATTACCCTGCCTCTAAAAGTAAACCTAAACCCTAAGGAAAAATATGAAACGGCTTTTTTCCCTTGTTGCCTTGCTGATGGTTTCAGTTGCCATAACTCCAATCGCTGAAGCGAAGAAGTTTGGTGGTGGTAAATCATTTGGTAAGAGCTATAAAACCGCTCCTGCCCCTAAGCAGCAACAACAAAACACAAATAACATCGGAAAAGATCAAACAACGAAAACCCAAAGCTCAACGAAAAAAGGGTTGATGGGAGGCTTGCTAGGCGGATTGCTTGCTGGCGGTCTATTGGCTGCATTCTTCGGTGGTGCGTTTGAAGGAATCCAGTTTATGGATATCCTGATCATTGGCTTGATTGCTTTCGTCATCTTTAAATTGATGAGAGGAATGCTAGGTGCTAAGCAAGGTAGTATGAATCAGCATCGTCAGCAGCCTGCATTTGGTGGTCAATCACCAAAATTTGAACAGCCAAATGTGCATAATTTCGAACAGAATGCTGGTGCTTCAAACGGTGGTTTTGGTGGTACGACGGATGTTCCACATAACTACCCACCAGGTTTTGACAAAGCAGCTTTCGTTGAAGGTGCTCGTGAGCATTACCGTATTCTTCAAGGTGCGTGGAACCACAATCAGTTAGAAAAAATTGAAGAATACGTTTCGCCGAGCTTATTAGAAGATCTTAAGGCAGAACGTGCAAAACTTGATGGTGAACAGCATACTGACGTCATGTATGTTGATGCGGACATTGTTCGTGCTGATTACGATGCAAATAAAGCCCAACTGAGTTTGCAGTTTAGTGGCCGCTACCGTGATGCGGTTGAAGGTATCGAAGAGAATATTGAAGATATTTGGCACCTAGAGCGTGATCTCACAACTCCAAATGCACCTTGGTTGATTGTTGGTATTCAAGGCTAAATTTGGCAGATAGTTAGTGATAAAAACGCCCGGAGATATCCGGGCGTTTTTTTATTGAGTATTTTTACGGCTTAGTCATACTGAATAAGAACACAAAACAAATAAGGAAAGTAAAGTGGCTGAATTTAAGTACAAAAACTTGTCTCAACAACAACAGGATTCTCTAGATGCTGCCGTGTTTCGCCGTTTGCTAAAACATCTTGATGACAATAAGGATGTCCAGAATATTGATTTGATGATCCTAGCTGGTTTCTGTCGTAACTGTTTCAGTAAGTGGTATAAGGCAGAGGCTGAATCGCAAAACTTATCACTTGATATTGATGATGCGCGAGAACGAGTTTATGGCATGACTTATGATGAGTGGAAACAAAACCATCAACCTGCAGCCACACCAGAGCAGCTTGCTGCATTCGAAGCCCGTCAGAAGAAATAGTTCCCTCTCTATATAATCAGTGAACTTGGTTTGCGAACGTATATTTTGTCGTCACCAACAGCATTACTGGATTATAGGGTAGGTATATTCGAAAACACCTGAGGTAGTGAGCTCAAACTGCCAATTTTGGTAATAATAAGTATCAGGTTTGTTTGATACTGGCTTGAGTTTACTCAGGAAATCAGCGACTCCAGAAGGAGGAATAGTAAAATGGCCAGTGGAAGTGTTTAAGTCTAGGTCGTTACGAATTTCTAATTGGGCTGCGGTTGGTGGCAATATATCTGGCACCCAGCCCCGTTCAAATAGCTTATCTTCCTTAGCTTGTTGGTAAGTATTGTAGTGACTGGTCACAACATCAGAGCAGCCAGTGATCAGAAAAGCCAAAATTAAGGTTAGTAGACGCATAGATTTTGTTCTTGTCATATGTAAGAACATACAGATTAGCGAAAAAGGCATTATATATAAATGCGGATTATTTTGTTTTTGTTGTTATCTGCCGTTTGTATTATTTACCTGTGGCTCTATGAGAGAAAAAACGCCGGACATGCCGGCGTTTTTTTGATGATTATTTTTGCTTTTTCAGATTGTAAAGCGGAGCTAGGTCACCTGTGATTTTCTCACCGTTCACATCTAGTTTCATCAGTGAATTTTCACCAACCAAGTACTGGTTTGCAGCTTGGTCTTCAGACTCTAGTGTCACGATGTTACCTTGTTTACTCCAAGTGAAGTGGCCTTGTGATTTGAACTCTGCGTTTTCTTTACCTTGATAAACTTGAGTTAAAGAGTAAGTCATATCAGGGTTTAGTGTTAATGTTGTTTGGATACCTACACAATCTGCGCAAGGTACAGTACCTGTGTATGTTCCGTCCCAATCGATGCTCACACGTGCCGAGTCCGCTGAATTATCAAGTGTCATTTTATCAATCACCTGATCGGTTTCTGTTACAACGGCTTCCTGAACATTTGCTGCTTTCTCTGCCACTGCATCTGCTGCATTTGTCGTGGTTTCAGCCACAGCATCGACTGCTGCTGCGGTTGTTTCTGCTACCGCTTGTGTTGCGTTTGAAGCGGTTTCTTGTGCTGAATCGGCAGCGTTTGCTGTCGCTTCTGATACAGAGCCTACAGCTGCTGCTGTTGTTTCTACTGCGCTTGTTGCTGTGTCTTTAACTGCATCCGCAGCATTGGTTGTTGCTTCCGATACAGTGTCGACTGTTGCCGATGTTGTTTCTGCAACAGCATCAACCGTTGTCGTCGTACCTTCCTTCAGTACTTCTGCTGTTTTTTCTGCACCATCTTTTACCGCTGTTGCTGTATCCGATGCCGCTTCTTTGATCACATCCACTGAGTCACCTGCTACTTCTTTGGCTTTTTCAGCAGAAATGGTTGCGATCTCTTGTGTTTGCTCAAGGATGGTTGTTGAAGACTCAGTCGCTGGCGCTTCTGGTTTATCTGCTGCGGTGTCGCAACCTGCAATTGCAATTGTCAGTACTGCAAGGGCTAGAGCATGCTTTTTCATCTTCATTCCTCTTATTCTATTAATGATTTCCAATCATATGGATTGTGTTGACTTTATTATCTATATGAAGGCATATGCAGCGTCATGCGCTTGTCATTAATTATTCTGAGCCTGTCAGTTTGTTGTGAGTGAATGTCAAGAAAAGCGAGGCGTTGTAAAAACTGCAGAGAGTATCACTTTTGAAATGTTTGGTTAGATGTTACTAGTCTAGTTGATTCATAAAGCCAAAGTAGGCTTGTTGTTTAATTTATGTGCGTGATTTTGGAAGTGGTAGTTTTCGAACAAAATGTCTGAAAGGATATTGGTAGGGCTAGCTATTATGGAATTTAGGCGTTAGGGCTTTTTACAAAAGACTCCCAGTAGGGAGCCTTTTAGGACTAAACTTGTGATTTACTGTTCCAGTTGTCCTGTTGCTTGAAACACTTCCAACTTAGCCATATATGGCTGAAGATCGGCAATATTCTGATTGAGCCATTCATCGTTGTAGTAGGTATCGAGGTAGCGTTCTCCACTGTCACATAATAGGGTGACAATCGAGCCAGTTTCGCCACGTTGCTTCATTTCACTCGCAAGCTGTAATACACCATACAAATTGGTTCCGGTGGATGCGCCTGCTTTCCGACCTAAAATTTTCTCTAGCCAGTGGATGGTTGCGATGCTTGCGGCATCTGGAATAGTGCGCATTTCATCAATGACACCGGGAATGAAGCTTGGCTCAACTCGTGGGCGGCCAATACCCTCAATCTTGCTTCCACACTGACCGGTAAGCTGAGCATTTCCTGTTTTGTAATAGTCGTGGAAAACCGAATTTTCAGGGTCAACCACACACAACTTAGTATCATGTTTTTGATAACGAATAAAACGGCCAATGGTTGCTGATGTGCCTCCTGTTCCCGGGCTCATCACAACCCAAGTTGGAATAGGATGATCTTCCATTTCCATCTGGTTAAAGATTGAGTTGGCAATATTGTTGTTGCCACGCCAGTCAGTTGCTCGTTCAGCATAAGTAAATTGGTCCATGTAATGGCCGTTTAATTCTTTCGCTAAGCGATGAGATTCAGCATAGATTTGATCTGAACGATCAACTAAATGAGCTTTACCGCCGTAAAATTCAATCTGTTCAATTTTTTTACGGGCAGTGCATTTAGGCATGACGGCAATAAAAGGCAACCCTAATAAGCGAGCAAAATACGCTTCAGAAACAGCTGTGCTACCTGAAGAAGACTCAATGATCGGTGTATTTGGACCAACCCAACCGTTACAAATTGCGTATAGAAACAGTGAACGTGCAAGTCGGTGTTTGAGAGAGCCTGTCGGATGGGTACTTTCATCTTTTAAATAAATGTCGATGCCATCGACGCAAGGAAGGTCGAGCTTGATCAAGTGAGTATCGGCAGAGCGCTGATAATCTGCTTCAATTTTACGAACGGCGTTGTTAATCCAGTTATGATCGGTACACATGATGTTTTCCTCAAGCTTCGTTATGATGATAATTTACCTATTCTTGTAGAGAAAAACTTTGCTTCTTTGTTTGTTGTTTGGTTTAAATGGAGAAAAATATTCTCTTTTATTGAGGTTGTGAAGAATGGAATTGGATAAGATTGACCGAAAAATACTCGCACTATTGCAAGACGACGGTACTTTGTCGCTGAACGAGCTTGCTGAATCAGTAAATCTAACCACCACGCCTTGCTGGAAGCGGTTGAAAAAATTGGAAGAATCTGGCGTCATTGCAAAGCGGGTTGCGTTGTTGAATCCTGAACTCCTAGATTTATCCTTTACAGCATTTGTTTTGGTAAAAACAAGTGATCATTCACACGAGTGGTATAGCCAATTTGTGGCAACGGCTTCCGAGTTCCCCGAAGTCATGGAATTTTATCGTATGGCAGGAGAATACGACTACATGATGAAGGTGCTGGTTAGAGATATGAAGTGTTTTGATGAATTTTACAAAAAGTTGGTTAATTCGGTAGACGGAATTTCTAATGTAACTTCAACATTCGCTATGGAACCTCTCAAATACACCACCGCACTGCCGATATAAAAAAGTGCCCAGCTATGAGCCGGGCGTTGTCTATTTATGATTGAAGCGCATAACACCTTCTTGAACGGCAGACGCAACTAAGTCACCATGACGATTGTATATTTCACCTCGCACTAAACCGCGGGTATTGCTGGCCGTCGGGCTTTCAATCGCGTAAAGCAGCCAATCATCTAGCTTAAACGGGCGGTGGAACCAAATAGAATGATCAATCGTTGCCACCTGAAAATTTGGTGTCATCAATGACACTTCATGTGGATGTAGTGCTGTGACCAGAAATCCCCAATCGGATGCGTAAGCTAACAAGTATTGATGAATCAATTGGTTGTCTGGCATCTCGCCATTTGCACGGATCCATAAATACTGTTTTGGTTCCGCCTTATGAGGCTTGAGCGGATTAACTACGGTTACAGGACGCATTTCAATGGGCTTTTCACCACAAAATACTTTCTTGATTTTTTCTGGTAAATAATCAGAAATCCGGGCTGCTAGCTCAGATTCTGATGCAAAGTTTTCTGGGCCGGGGATATCAGGCATGGCATTTTGGTGTTCAAATCCAGGTGCTTCGCCATGATAAGAGGCCGTGAGATAGAAAATGGGTCTGCCATTTTGAATTGCTTTTACTCGTCTTGTGCTGAAGCTCTTCCCGTCTCTTAAATTTTCAACATCATAGATGATGGGTTTTTCAGGATCGCCAGGATAGAGAAAGTAGCTATGAAATGAGTGTACAGTGCGATCGGGATCGACGGTATAACGGGCAGCAGAAAGTGCTTGTCCAATGACTTGCCCACCATAAACCTGAGGCAAGCCAAGGTTTTCACTTTGGCCACGAAATAAACCTTCTTCCAGTTTCTCTAGTTGTAACAGGTTTAGCAGTTCGGTTAGTGGTTTACTCATGTCGATTCTCGTTTGCTTTTTACCTATTTATTATTGTACGGTTTTGTACGAGTTGAAAACAAATGTTTGATTTATAAGTAGCAGGATTGAATGTTCTTATTTTTGATACGAGAAAAATAACAGAGTCAAAATCTCGTCAATAGATAAAAACTGTTCATGACAAGAGCAAATTCTCTACCTATAATCTGCCTGAATTAAATAATTGAAGAGAGGCTTTATGAAAAAGGCACTAGTAGCAATAATGTCGGTTGTATTTGGTTTGGCTCTATTTGGTTGTCAGTCATCATCAGACTCAAATGTTGATGAGGCGAAAGTACAATCTATTACAGGTACGATTGCATACCGTGAGCGTATTGCTTTACCAGATAGCGCTATCGTCACTGTTACCCTTGAAGATATTTCTTTAGCAGATGCACCATCAAAAGTGATTGCTAAACATCGTTTTGAAACAAATGGTGCGCAGGTGCCTTTCAATTTTGATCTTGCTTATGATCAGAACAAAATCGAAGCGCGTCATACATACAGCGTTCGAGCTCGCATCGAAGTTGATGGAAAACTTCGCTTCACAACTGATACGGTTTACCCTGTGATCACAGATGCAAACCAGACGCAGAAAGTAGACTTACGTCTGGTTGGTGTTCGAGGCTAACCTCACACCTTACTTCGATATAAAATGGCAGCTCTAGGGCTGCCATTTGTAGTTTTTCAACCTTACTTTTCCCACTTCACTGACTTCAACCCCTTCGCTTTGTAGCGCATTTCTTTGTCGTTCCATTGCGCTTCCGGTCAAAGAGATCTGTCCTTGACTATTAATGACTCGATACCACGGTAACTTGCTATCTTTAGGAAGGTTTCCCAATGCCTTACCAACGTGACGAGCGTAGCCCGGATAGCCGGCCATTTTTGCAATATCACCGTAAGTTGTTACTTTCCCATAGGGAATTTGGTGAATCACAGCAAAGATTTGTGAGAGAAATTGATCCATACTGGTTTTGTCCTAAGTCGTTAACCAAGTAAGGATACTTGGCTTGTCGCTTTGATGGAATATTGAAGCACAAAGGGTATCAAAAGGAGAGGGCATGGTATTTTCTACACTGCAATTTGTGATAACCACGTTACTTGCTATCGTGTGTGCTCGAGCTTTTAGTCTCAGTCAGGGAGATATCCCAGTACTGGCGATGGTCATTCCTGCTTTGTGGATGCTGCCCTATGGCGGTATTAAAGGCTTGGTGTTGCTTGCGGCTATGACGTTATATGGACTAACCCTACCTTATCAACCTATTCCCCTTTCTGTGAGTGTGTGGATTCTATTCCCATTATTGATGGTGGTTTTTTCTAGGCGCAGTAGCATTGGTGTTGTGTTAACGGCTGCATTAATAGTGTTGACGTTGGAAGTGGGCATTATGGTGACACAATCTGCGGGAAAATTATCAGGTACCCCAGTGGTAACAGTATTGCAGGTAGCGTCTGTTATCGTGATCTGGTGGGCCGCTTCTCATTGGAAGCCTTCATACAAACACAGTTGGTGGGTGTTAGCTCTGATAATCCCTTTATGGCTGGCTGATTTGTCTTATGCGGTATTAGTCGCGTTAAGTATTACAGGTATGATGGCCTCAATGGAAAGTTTGACAAAACTAACCAGCTTTCGATGGAACAAACTGTTGTGCTGGACGCTTCCTACCGTTGGCTTTGCCGCACTTGTTGTGACTCCGTCAATCGATGTTCCTAATCCCGTGTTTGTTGTTTGGTTGTGTTTATTAGGCACGGCATGGATGACAGACTATATTTTGCGCTCTGCTGAAGAGTACGATGGGGAATAATGCTTTTGAATACCGGCTGTGTTTCATGCGAGAAGTGGTTAGATTAGTCTAATTTGCTTATTTGCTGCCCACTTAGCGCTGAATTAGGCATTTATTGCGATTGAGCCCTTGCATTGCATCACGTGATAATGAATAATCTCCGCACTCTTCGGGAAACTGAAGAAAACAAATCGATGGAGGCCCTGGTCCTCCCGCAACAATAGCTCGTGAACTCGGTCAGGTCCGGAAGGAAGCAGCCGCAGCGTGTGACTTGTGTGCCGGGATGTGGCTGGGGCCTTCGCCCATCTGAAGCCAGCAATTTATGTGAACATATATTGCTGGCTTCAATTTGTTGCTGTGTTAGTGTCCTGCCGCATAGGCAACTAAGAGTAGGTTAGGAAGAAAGCAACCTACCTGCCGAACAAGCAGTTAAGAATCAAAACCATCAAGTTTAAGTTTTTGGCTTGGTGGTTTTTTTATTTTCAAGCATATGTTGTTGTGGCGAGTTGTTTTTGTCCAGTTTACGAGTCACGTATCTTGTTTGTTGGCGCACTTTCGGCCAACGTTGATCTATCTTCTTTCGCTGGGTCAAAGCTTGTTTGCTAAGACCTATCGTACAGTTAAGGAAATAATCTCGAACCAGCTATCGCTTACTTTTAAACATGTTAGAACTTATTTTGCTCAACATTCAGAAAGAAAAGTCGTTAATCAGCGTAAGGAGTATGGCACGACATATTAAGCAAAATCTTGGTCAGTCTATTTATTTTGCGATGAGATTTGCATTAGATTTCTCTCACAAACTAGAAGGTATGGTTATGATTTCAACTTTCCTAAATCTTCAAAATCCGGTAACCCACCATTTATCAACTTAGATTATTATCAGAAATCAAGATTTAAAAATCTATCTTAAAATCGTAATTGGCAACTATATAAAAGCTGGCTTTTTGTCTAATTGACAAATACAACACAAGCGCCTTTCGTCTTTGAATTTAATGTTCCAAAGCTTATACACCACTTCGTATCAAGGAGTTGGACTTTTATTGTGTATATCATAGTTCTGTTTTAGTTAAACGTCAGTACTTTCAATTAATGCTGGTATAAATATATTTTATTTCCTCATAAAATAGTAATTGTTATTTTATCTGGCTAGATTAGATAGAATGTTAAATTAGCTTAGGTCTGGAGCGGGTTTGGCATTCTTATGTGTTGAATCAGTGATTGTTTATAATATATTTTAAGAGCTTTGTTTGTGTTTTTTAGAATATTTTTGGCGAATGTGATAATAAGTGTGCTAAGCCAAGCACATGCCGTTCAATTTAGTTATGACGCAATAGGTCGCTTAACCAATGTTGCAGAAAATCCACTGAATCATGTTGATAAAGCATTTTTTTATCACTATGACGGCTCATCTAATCTGCTTTCAGTTTCTAATGATAATGCTCATGGACATTTTAAAGATGCTAAATTGAGTTTAGATTTCGATACAACCCAGAATTACAGTGATGTGGTCATAAACTTTAATGTAGATCACTACTATCTAGATTTGATGTATGACATATATATATCCGAGGATACCTCCCCATTATTATATAAAAGTGTAACCGAATCAGGTCCAATTACTTTAAATTTGTCTTCAAATACTTCTCCACTTTTTGTTCAAATCGTTGCGACTAATAATTTTGGACAAAAACTGTTTTCGAAAGTGAAAAAACTAATACCTCTGGATAGTGATAGAGATCAACTGCTAGATCATGTGGAACAATCAATATGCAGCGATCCAAATAATGCCGATAGTGATGGCGATGGTTTGTCGGATGGCATAGAGATGGGAGTCGAGACAGGTCGTTATGTCAGTGACCCATGTAACCAAGATAGTGATAATGATGGCATTGGAGATCGTTGGGAATACGA